>JAUIHJ010000802.1 GCA_030432015.1 bacterium | reverse complement strand
GCGACGTGCTTGAATATCCTCCAGCATTGGAGATACCTCAGGAACAAGTCCGTCGTGTCGCTGCGATCGGCGGTCGGCGGTCGGCGGTCGGCGGATCGCGTTGTTCGACGGTCTGGCGGCCATCGCGACGGACAACATGCCGAAGTTATTCTGGCCTCGCGTCTCACAGGCCGGCACACGGGTACGTACGGGCGGGAACTGCCTTGCTCGGTGCCGCGGCCTGAGGTACAAGACGGGGCACCTATTCAGGTGCGTGCGTATTACGCCACCTTGTTCTTGATGAACCTTCGAAACCTCTTCGTGGTGCAGCCAATGCTAGCCATCATGGTCCGAGCGACAATCGTGTGCTCGTTTCTGACCTGTGGCTGCCATACACTGCCGTCGGAGGAATCGACTCCTAATCCGCTCGCAGCAGTCCCGCACTTTGCTCCGATCTTGCCGGCCAACCAGCGTGCCTGGCAGACCGACCTGGCCGTCTGCCCGTACGCCGAATTCGACGGCAACAAGGTCATCATTCATGATGTGCGTGACTTCGTGTACCGCAGTGACGAGGAGTATGTGGTCAATTATCTCGACCAGCAAGTCGACTTGAGGCAGATCGAATCGGTCGATTTCCTGATCGTGCCCTTTAAGGGTGCGCCAAGCCTGGCGCACACGATGTTGAGCTTTGGATTTCGTAACGGCCAATACCTGGGTGTCTCCGTCGAGGCACGATTAGAAGAGGGGGAGAATTACTCACCCCTCGTGGGTGCCTTGCGGCAGTATGAGCTTATGTACGTGATTGCCACCGAACGGGATCTGATTGGGCGTCGCACCAAGTACCGAGACACCGACGTCTACCTTTACCGGACCAAAGCGACCCCCGAGCAGACTCGGGCGTTGTTCGTCGACGTCTTGAAGCGAGCCAATAAGTTGGCCAGCGAACCAGAATATTATGATACGATCACCAACAACTGCACAACCAACATCGTGCGGCATATCAACCGCCTTCAACCGGGGCGCATCCCGCTCGACCTTCGTGTCCTGCTGCCGGGTTACTCGGACCAACTCGCGTACGAACTGGGCTTGCTTGAACAGCATGATGGCCTGAAGGTTGGCCGACAACAGCACCGCATCACCGACATGGCCAATGCGCACGCTGACAGCCCTCGCTTTTCTAAGTTGATTCGTCGTTAGCAAAGTTGCCGTGACCTGAACCGACAGCCCCCCCTACTGGGAACGAGCATTGCGAGTCCCCCCGTTGCTGCGGTGCTTGTCGACTCGGTGTGACAGCAAAGCGAAAATTTTTGCAAAATTCATCACCCGCTTTCGTTCTCGTTTTTCGATAACACTTTCGAGGGCAGTCGTCGCCACGGCGGGCAAGACCACAGATAGACAGGGTCACAGGACGTGTTCGCCAACGAAGTCGTTTCTCCTGGCATTCATTCGCTTCGAGCTGCCGCATCGTCACGAGACGATGTCATTCCTCTTCGACGAATGATTGTGATCGCGACCTTGGCATCAACAGAATCCACGATTTGGGGCTGGCTAACAACGCACGTTTTCCAACCCAATCAGGTTTTCGCATGTTGACGATCGACCAGCAATGACTGCCCCGTAGCGAACATTCGCAGTTTGCTTTGAGTGTCTCCCCCACGACTTTGAATTGCGCGGCCGGTGCGCGCGCATCCGACAATTTTCTACGCCTTTCTGCGTCTCCAATCCAACCACCCCGTGATCCATTTACTTCACCGAAAGGGTTCTCTTGATGATCTCACGACCGCACGCCTCAACACCTTCCCACGATGTTTCCCTCCGCCTCCTTCGGGTTTGCCGACTCGTGACGCTGCTTGCGGTTGCTGGATGTTTTTTTGGGGCGCCATCGATGGCACAGAAAAACCTGTGGGCACAACCGCCGCTACCGTTTCCGCCAATCGACGAAGAGGTGGATGAAGAGTTGGCGGACGAACCGTTTATTGCCGACTTCTACGCGATTGAATACCCGGGCGTCGACCACTGGCTGATCTCAGGACAGTTGGTTGGCTGCAAGGATCCGTCAGGCATCGGCGTGACAATTGGCGGTACGCTATCCACTGGCGCCACGACCGATTCGACTGGTTACTTCGAAGTGCTCGTCATCTACGGCGGCGTCCGCGACACCATTACGGCCGATGCCACAGTGAATGGCATTGCCGCCCCACAAGCCATCTCGGAAATCGGCGCGTAGCCGAGGCCAACCGGCAGTCGTCAACAAGCGTCCACCACGATTCCCGCGAGCTAATCCCAGGGCTCTTCAAGGAACTGGTCGATTGCCTGCGGGCTGGGGGGCGTGGCGATAAACTTCACGGGCTTTAGTTCTGGCGTCGTACGGCAGCGCGCCGTGACCGTCTCGAACCAGTCGGGATCGTCGATCAGCCGCAGGCTCGACGCCAGTCGCTCCAGTGTCTCTCGTTGAAACAAGGGGGCGATCCGCCACAGGCGAGGTTTCATTTCGGCGACAAACGCCTCATACGCGACGGGATCATCCTTCACGATGCGGGCCAGCAGCCGCATCCTGGATTTTTCCAAGTCCGGTGCATGCTGTCCCAGCGCGATCGCGGTCTCAACATCCTGCAACACGTCGGCGACTTGGACCGGTTCGTTGTTCGCGAGTTTCTCATACATACACATGGCGCGGATATGATGTGCGGGCCCGCATGTTGGATAATCGCGGATAATCGCGTTGGCCTTCGCCAAGGCCCTCCGCGGCCCGAGCTTGATACGTCCTTCACCGTAGGTAAATCCAAAGTTGGCAAGCGCCAGATTTACTTTCAGATTGAGGTCGTGGGGACGTTCTTGAAGCAGGCTCGTATACGGAATCGTAGCCAGGCTCATGTCGGTCCGACCGGATTCGAGACAGGAGTAGGCGTACACTTCCTTGACGATCGGTTCGCAATCATCAGGCCGTGCGATTGGGAAAAGATCCAGTTGGGCCAGGACGTGATCCTCTCGCGCCTGGTAGCACAGGCCGCGGGCGAGCAGGATCGCACGCTCGCCTCGATTCAAGTCGTCCGGCCCCCGTTCGTCTTGGTTCACTTCGCCCTGGCTCAGTGCGTCCTGCTTCAGTTTCAGCGCCCGGCTGAAGCACTCGATCGCGTTGGCATAATCTCCGTTCGCCATTGCGTCGAGCCCACGATCATAGACGCGGCGGTCCAAAGGCGGCCGCGTCGCCAAGTGCCAGCTTAAAGAAAGGAGTAGAGCGAACATCATGAAACCCGCGGCGACCAGGGTTTTTCGATGATTGGCCGACCAGCGGCGACACCGCCTCTTCCACGAGAAGTGGTCCTGCAGTTCCGTGACAAGGCTGGAAGCGTCCTTGGGACGCCGATCTGGGTTGGGTGAAATACAGCGCTCGATCAACCGTGCCGTGGGCGATTCGATCGCCGGGTTTAA
>JAUIHJ010000045.1 GCA_030432015.1 bacterium | reverse complement strand
GACGGTCTGGTTGGCGCCCTTGGTAAACGACGGTTCGTCGTTGACCGCGGTGACACCAATGGTGAAGGTCTGATCGGGAGAGGTGTCGTCTCCGCCGTTGGCGGTCCCACCGTCGTCCATGATGTTCAGCGTGATGACTGCCGAACCGTTGGCGTTGGCCGCCGGCGTGAAGGTCAGTTGGCCCGTGCTGTCGACCGCCGGTTGAGTGGCGAACAGCGCCATGTTGCTGTTACTGGTGATATTGAATGACAGCGTCTGGCCGGATTCGTCGGCCGGGCCGGCTGAGAGACCGGTCGCCCAGGCCGGGACCGACTGTGCACCGGCATCTTCCAGGACGGTCTGGTCGGCGCCCTTGGTGAAGGACGGTTCGTCGTTGACCGCGGTGACACTGATCGTGATCGTGCCGTCGGCCGGTCCAACGGTAGATGAATCTTCGACGTGTGTCGTGATGGTCGACGTGGCGACGTTGTTCGCAGCGGGCACGAACGTGGCCGCCGCCAAGGCCGCATTGACGTCGGACACGGATCCGGTAATGGTCCAGATGCCGGTCGCCGGCGTGTAGGTTTCGCCGTTACCGCTGTCGGCCGTAATTGAGCCGGTCGGTGTGTTGGTCAGCGTCAGCGTTGCCGTGACGGTGTCGCCCATGTCGGGGTCGGTAACCACGATGTCGTCCAGGGCCACGCTGGCGTCGTTTTCGAGGTAAGAACGCGTCTGGGTCAAATTCGTTGCAGTCGGCGCGTCATTGTTGCCCGTGACCGTGACGGTGACGACGGCGGAGTCCGAACTGCCCAGCGGATCTTCGATGGTGTAGGAAAAGGTATCGGTGGTAAAATCGCCAACGGCTAACGAGTCGAAGGCACCGTTGGGGTCATAAACGAATGTGCCGCCAGCCGCCACGTTGACCGTCGCGCCGCTGGCCAGGACCGTGGTCACACCAACATTGCCGGCGGCCCCTTGAACCTCGGTCACCGTTAGCGAATCACCATCTGGATCACTATCGGGAGTCGTAGGGTTCGCGATCAGGACATCCCCGATGAGCACCGTATCCTGATCGGTGGTGACGGCATCGTCGATGGCGACCGGCATCTGGTTGTTCTGCCCAGGAACGTTGCTGGTCGAGATCACGTTGCCTTCGCTTTGCGCGTTCTCATCGTACACTTCTTGGACTTCGCCGGCCGCATCGTTGCCGAACAGGTCGACATTGCCATCGGCATTCAGGTCGATCACCCACGTGTCGACGGCCAATGGCAGGCGCGGTTCGAGCACCTCGCCGCGCAAAAACCGTTGGCCTCGCAACGAAGACCGACGTCGTTGGTATCGAAGTGTTCGCAATTGACGGTTTGTTCGTTTCATCTCTTTGCAAATCCATTCGAGAGAGAATCAGTCACTTGAGTTCTGGTGCCGCGGCGTCCGCGAGCTGACGTCGGCACGGTCTGCACGTCCGACGCGATCAAGCGGTTAGTACGAGACGATCACATCAAAGGCCGCGGTGACTTGGCTGCTGTGACGCGAATCGTCAAAGGCGCGGACGTTGGGATCGCCGCCAGGTGCGGCACCGTTGCCTTTCAAGTCGCTGTAGTCCCAACGCACCTCAGGGCGAACTCTGATGTTGCTGTTGGGGCGCCAGTTCAAGCCGCCCGTCACAGCGACATAATTACCGCCAAGGAATGTCGGTCCGCCAGGATTGAACGTCACGGGCACGGCCAGACGACTATTGTCCTGATCGCGAAACCACTCGACACGCAGGGCACCGGAAGCCTTGTGGTTAAAGTCGTAGATCAGGTACTGGTTAATGCCGTACCATTTGGCGGTATCAAACGTGATCGTCCGGGGCCCCGAATTGACAACCACCTCGGCGTCTTCCTGGTAGCCGAAGTCGTGTTGAAACACGTACCGCAAGCAATCATTGATCTGATGTTGCAGGACCAGACTGTAGAAATGGCGATCTTCGTCAATGAGGGACCCGCCAGATCGAACTCCGGAAACGTCTTGTCCCGAGTTGACCGTTGCGGCCAATGACGTCCGTTGGTCAAGGGTTGTGAACTTGACGGAAGCCAGAATGCCGTATTCGTTCGAGTTGCTTTCCAGCACATCCCATCCCTTGGTGTATCCGGCGTTGAGCGTCACCACGTCATTCGGCTTAGCCGTGAAAAGGGCGCCGGTAAACGTAAACGGTTCGCCGTACAGATAGGTGTACGAATGCGAATAGAAGAAGTTTTCTGGGGCGGCCGCCGTCTCGTAGCCCGCGATGGAATAGAAATGACCGGCTTTTAACGACACGCCGTGGAGCCACGGCGCGGCGAATTCGAGATATGCCTGCGGAATCGCCAACCCGTACTGCGAGGACTCGCCGTTCCATTTGGGAGTGCCGTCTTGGTGCTCTTCAAGGCCAGGCACCGTGAGAAATTTCGCGTCGGTTCCAAGCAGCAGATCAATCCGCGCTCCGATGTCCCAGTGATAGCCGTCGTTCTGCACTGGTCGTTCGGCAAAGAGGTAAAGCTGGTTCAACTGATAATCATTGGACCGGTCATTGAACAACACGGGAGAGTTCATGCGGTCATCTGGATCGCCAAAGTTTGCGGTTACGCCCTGCTCGATCCAGCCGCCGACATGGAAACCAAGAATTGACCCGGGAAACAGCGATTTCGTCGTGCCGCACTTCGTGCAGCCAGATTTGGCACTCCCCTGCAATTCGCAGTCGCACCCTGGACTTCCACCCGCTTGATGGCCTGCAAGCTGAACAGGGTTGTCAAGGAAGGAAGGGTTGCTCCCCAGAGTGGACGCCGTCGGTTGATCAAAGGAAGCGCTGAGGATCGCACCGGCGTTACCAACACCCGCGTTGTGATTCTCGAAGCTTGAGGGATGGTGATGCGGTTCGCTGAAGGCCGCCGGTTGTGCTCCCATCGCTGTGCTGGGATACGTTGATCCAGCCGGGGGACGCGGCGCTGAGGGCCTTGCATAGAGGGCACCGGCACTACCACGACTGGGCGAACGGTCCGCGTCCGCTGTCCGCGGGTAGGGCGATGGGGACGCATCCGACGGCGATGTTTCCGTCTGCGGGTACGGCCCGCCCGGCGTTGGCTGGGAAGGATTGAACGTTGGTCCGCCGCCGGTCGGCGATGGGAAGCCGGCGACCGGTGGTGGCGATGGGTAGCCGTTGGTCGGTGGTTGCGCCGCGGCGCGACCAGGAACAAAGGAAAACGACGCGAGTACCACAAGGGTAATCGCCCCATTACTGATCATTTTGAACATTGCGGTTTCCTTCGGTGCGGAATCGCAACCGACCTCGCTCGTGTCGAACGACACGTCAAGCCGACGGCGGAGCGGCACGCGCACCTACCCGAAAGAAGAGTTACCCTCAAAAGCGAATGCCCGCAGCAAGATAAGGAGCCGAACGGCCAGCGGACTTCATCAATCGGGCGGGAGTTTATGTCGGGCTCGAATTTCCCGCAAGTGCGCTTCTCGGCAACCTTGTTCCCCTTTCAATCGCGGGTTGATGTGAAGATCTAACGGTTCTGTCGATTTTGACGACAGGCGCAAGGCCTCGAAATCCGATGGAGAGCAGAGGGAATGCGCTATTGCGCGCAGGCACGATTTTCGCTCTTTCATCCATCAGGCTACCATGAGCACCGCTGGGCCAACGGATCCTCAATCGCACTTTACGCCACCGCCGGTGGGTGTTACCCCGCCCACTCCGGAGGGCGCTGCGAGTGTGAATCCGGCACTCATTCAGCAGACCAAGAACGAAATCCGTTCGTTGGTGCAAGAGATTACGCACCTTTCGCAGACCGACATTCCGCTCGACGAATTTTACGAAGAGTTCCTCCGCCGCGTGGTGCAAGCACTGGCGTCATCCGGCGGCGCGCTGTGGACCGTCGAGAGCAATGGCGGCTTGCGTTTGCAATATCAGGTCAACCTGCCAACCGAGGCACTGACGGACCAGCCGGAGCACCAACGACGGCACGGACTGTTGCTGCAAAACGTCCTGGCAAGCGGCCAACCGACGCTCGTTCCGCCGCAATCGGGTTCGTCAGAGGGAGATGAAGCGGGCAACCCGACGGATCATTTGCTGGTCCTCGCCTGCTTTCGCGTCGAGAATGAACCCCGCGGCGTAATTGAGATCTTCCAGCGGAGTGGTGGCGGACCGACGACTCAACGAGGCTATCTGCGGTTTCTGGTGCAGATGGCGGATCTGGCCAGCGAATTTCTCAAGAGCCGGCAATTGCGCCAATTGGGAGATAGCAAGACGCTATGGGAAAATCTCGAACGATTCATCAGCCAGGTTCACCAGGGTCTGAATGTCCATCGTACGGCCTACACCATTGTCAATGAGAGTCGGCGGCTGATTCGTTGCGATCGGGTCAGCTTGACGCTGTTCCGCGGGCGCGGCCAGGAAGTCATGGCGGTCAGTGGCCTGGATACCTTGGACCGCCGCGCCGAAGAAGTCCAACGACTGGGACGCTTGGCGACCGCCGTGGTCGAAGGAAAGCGGCCGCTATGGTTCGCAGGTGCAGACGACGATGTGCCGCCTCAAATTGACGAACCGCTGCAACACTACGTCGATCAGTCGCATGCCACGATGGTGGCCGTCGTTCCCCTGCATCGGCCGCCGGAAGAATCGCCCGGCCGCGACCCCGATTCCACAGCTGAGTCCAGCGACGACGTGATCGGCGCATTGATTGTCGAACAGATGGGTGACTTCGCCGTTCCGGAGGGGCAGGTCGAGCGGGTCGAACTTGTCGCCCAACACAGTGCCTCCGCCCTGGCCAACGCACTGGACCACGAAAACCTGTTCCTCATGCCCTTGTGGCGCACGCTGGGCAAAGCGAAATGGGTCACCCAGGCGCGGAACCTCCCCAAAGTTGTGCTCGGCGCGCTCGCGATGGTCAGCGTCGTTGTGGCCATGGTCTTGGTTCCGGCGGATTTTGAGTTGGCGGCGCGTGGCAAGCTCCAACCGGCACGCCGGCACGAAATCTATTCGCACCTCGACGGTGTGATCGAAGACGTCTTCGTAACGCACGAACAGTTTGTCCAGCCTGGCGATCCCTTGGTTCAAATGAAGAACAACGAGCTCGAGGTTCAGATCGCCGATTTGGTGGGTCGGAAACGGACGACGCAAGAACGCTTGCGCGCCATCCAGCGAGCGCAACTGGACGATCGGCGACTCGGCGCTGCCGAGCAAAACCGATTGGGCGGCGAACTGCTGGAACTCAAGCAAGTTGCCGAAAGCATTGACCGCGAACTCATCCTGTTCCGACAAAAACAGGACAAGCTGGTCGTGCGTGCGGAGACTCCCGGTCAGGTTGTCACCTGGGGCGTCAATGAACTGCTCTTGCGACGCCCGGTGCAAACCGGACGGGCCTTGATGACGATCGTCGAACCGGATGGCGAGTGGGAATTGGAATTGCGGATGCCCGAAAAACGAATGGGACACGTCTCGCGTGCCGCCCAAGACAGCCCAGAGGGACTCGACGTCACCTTTGTCCTCTCGTCGCATCCGGGATTGGAGTTCCAGGGCCGTGTGACGGACATTCATCGGACGGCGGAAGTACTGGGTGAGGAAGGTAATTCCGTGCTGATTCGCGTGGCCATCGACAAAGGGCGACTGCCTGAATTGCGGAGTGACACGACCGTCACCGCCAAGGTGCATTGCGGCCGCCGCTGCATCGGCTACGTGGTCTTTCACGAATTGCTCGAGACCGTGCAAACAAAAGTCTTGTTTTGGCTGTAGGCGGACCGACCGTGGTCAGAGCGGAGAGGGTACCACGCGCGGCGCTCGACCAACCCCGCGGTGACAATAACAGATCTCGGGAGACACATAATGAATTCAATCACCACGCTGTCGTTGTTGATGGCCGTTGCACTCGGCGGACCGCTGCCGCAGCAGGAATACGGTACGCCCACACCGGCCGGCATGGCCAAGATCCAGCATTGCCAGGTCTTTCTGATCCAGGATGTCGAAGTGCCGGCCGAGCAGGCCGGGCGATTGGTGCGGGTCGATGTCCGCGAGAATGACATCGTCGAGTCTGGCGATTTGCTCGCCCAGATTGACGATCGCCAAGCCCAACTCCAGAAGACCGCGGCGGAATTGGAACGCAACGCGGCGCAGACGCGTGCCGACGATGATATCGAAGTCCGCTTCGCCATCAAGTCATTCGAATTGGCGGATGCGGAATTGACCCAAGATCTCGATATTAACCGCCAGTCCTCCGGCGTGATCCCCATGTCCGAAATTCGCCGCAAACGACTGGCCCGGCATCGGGCCGAACTGCAGATCGACCGCAGCAAACTGGATTTGCGAGTCGCCCAGATGACCGCCGACGTACAACAGGCCGCGGTCCTGGCGGCCGAAGACAACATCCTGCGCCGCCAAATCAATGCTCCCTTTAAAGGCGTCGTGATCGATGTACTCAAGCAGGAAGGCGAGTGGGTGGACATCGGCGAACCGGTGATTCGCGTCATCCGCATGGACCGTCTCCGCGTCGACGGATTTCTTGATGGCAAGGAGTTTGATCCGGCCGAATTGAGTGATCGGCAAGTGACCGTCATGGTGCAGTTGGCGCACGGCAGAACCGAACAGTTCACGGGCAAAGTCACATTTATCAGCCCGTTAGTCCAGGCGGGCAATCACTATCGGATCCGGGCCGAGGTCGAAAATCGGCAGCACAAGGGTCACTGGATGCTGAGTCCCGGGATGAACGCGACGATGATGGTGCACGCCAATTAACCTGTTGACCGATCCGAAGTGATTCGCTGCCGTGCCAGGACTGGCGCCCACTAGGTGAGTCTCCCGGAAACACCCTGGGATGATCCAGATGAAGAGTCCGTCGCAAGCCTGTGCATCCGGCGCCACGCGTCCACTGCGGATGCGTATGCGCGCGGACCTGACGGTTGATCAGCACAACTACCTGGGACGCAAGTATTGGGTCGTGAAGGACGGCTTGGCCCAAAAATACTATCGCTTCGAGGAAGAGGAATTTGCGCTCCTGGAGTTGCTCGATGGCGAAGCCAGCCTGCGGGACATTCAGACCGAATTCGAACGCCGCTTTGCGCCTCAGAAGATCGCGACGCGCGAGTTGCATCAGCTGGTTTCCATGCTGCACCGCAGCTCGTTGGTTGTCTCGGACGCCACGGGACAAGGGGAGCAACTGTACCAACGCCACGTCACGACGACGCGCCGCCAACGAATGGGCGCCCTGACAAACCTGCTGTGCATTCGCTTTAAAGGGTTCGATCCGGACCGCCTGCTGACGTGGCTAAATCTTCGCGTGGGCTGGTTGTTTTCCCTGCCTTGCATGCTGATGAGCATCGTGTTGGCCGGCTCGGCGGCGTTGCTGATCGGCGTTCAGTTCGACGTTTTCTGGGCACGAATGCCTGGGTTTCACGCGTTCTTCGCTTCGGAAAACTGGATTTGGTTGAGCCTCACGCTGGCCCTGACCAAGGTCCTGCATGAATTCGGCCACGGGCTCGCCTGTAAGCGTCTGGGTGGTGAATGCCACGAAATGGGCCTGATGATGCTGGTCCTCACGCCCTGCCTGTATTGCAATGTCTCGGACTCCTGGATGTTGCCCAACAAATGGCATCGGGCGTCGATCGGCGCGGCCGGGATGTACGTGGAGATCGTCCTCGCGTCGATCTGCACCTTCATCTGGTGGTTCACGCATCCCGGACTGCTGAACCATCTCTGCTTTAACGTGATGTTTGTCTGTTCGATTAGTACTTTGCTGTTCAACGCGAATCCCTTGCTCCGCTACGACGGGTACTACATCCTTTCAGATCTGATTGAAATTCCCAACTTGCGGCAGAAGGCGACGACCATTTTGCAACGCAAGCTGGGGGCCTGGTGTTTAGGCCTGAGCGAATCACCCGATCCGTTTCTGCCCCAACGGCGTCAAGCGTTCTTCGCCGTCTACTGCATCGCCGCGGCCGTGTATCGGTGGCTGGTTGTGTTTGGGATTCTGTGGTTTCTGTACGAAGTGTTCGAGCCCTACGGTCTCAGAGTCATCGGCCAACTGATCGCCATGGTCTCCTTGTACGGGTTGGTGGTCGTCCCGGTATGGAAACTGGCCAAGTTTTTCTACGTCCCTGGGAGAATGGATCAAGTGAACAAACCACGCATGATTGCCAGCGTGGCGGGTGCCGCGGTCCTGTTGCTGGGAGCCTGTTTGCTGCCGCTGCCGCACTACACGCAGTGCAGCCTGTACCTGCAACCGCGAAACGCCGCCTCGGTCTACGTCGAGACACCGGGCGCAATCCGGCAAATCCACGTACGTGACGGCCAGTGGGTCGATCAAGACCAACCGATCCTGACCTTGGATAGTCTCGACGTCCAAATCAGTCTTGCCCAGATCGACGGCGAAAAGCGCCGGCTCGAATCAAAGCACATCGCCCTGCTTCAGCGATCGTTTGACGATGAATCCGCGGCGGCGGAAGTCGCTGAAGTGCAGGAAGCGTTGGCAGCACGCCATGAGCAGCTGCAAAACCGCCAGCGTGATGCGGAACGCCTGGCGATCGTGGCCCCATTGGCCGGCTGGATCATCCCGCCTCCGCGGGTTCCCACCACGCCTCGCAACGGGACCACGCTTCCCAGCTGGGCAGGTACGCCGCTGGAACCGAAAAATGGAAACGCGTTTCTCGCGGAGGGCGTGGCGGTCTGCAAGATCGGCGATCCACGCCAATTGGAAGCGATCCTGGCAATCGACCAAAGCGATCTGGAGTTCGTCCAAACAGGCCAGCCGGTCGAAATCATGCTGGAACAGTTTCCGGGACAACGCTTCCGATCCGAAATTGGACAGATCGCACAACTCGACATGCAAGTCATGCCGCAAAGCCTGTCCAGCAAGGCGGGCGGTGACCTGGTCACACGCACCGATCAAAACGGCCTCGAACGTCCAGACAGTACCACCTACCAAGGCAGCGCTCCGCTTGACGACGAAGAAGGCTTATTGCTGGTCGGTGCCACCGGTACGGCAAAAATCCACACGGGACATCGCACGGTCGCCCAGCGATTTTGGCGGTACCTGTGCCAAACCTTTAATCTGGACGTTTGAGAATCGCACCGAGCCTAACGCCAGAAATTCATCTGCACCATCGCTTCATAGTCGAACTGGTCGTCGTCTCCGCCAGCCAACGGGATCACCATCGCGGGGCGGATCGTAAAGGCGTCGTTGGCCAGAATACTAGCCCCTAATGTCAGGTTCACGATGTCGAATCGATTGATGGAACTGGCGAGCTGAAATCCAATAAAGTCGTCGCCGACGACGTCTGCGTCTTGCAATGTCGTGGCGTAGTGGATTTCCGCGGTCACTGCGACCGCTGGCGTGCCAGAGCTGGCTTGCGTCAACCAGTAGCCAAATCCAACGTCGAGAAACAGCAACGTCTGCTCCTGCAGCACGCCGATCTCTTGCAGATTGCCACTCGACGTGTCGCCCAGGACGGTCGTTCTTCCCGCGTCGACGTCCACCTGGAGAAAACCCTGCCAGTACCAACCGGACTCGTACGAATGCAGAGCCGCCAAGTAGGGCTGAATGTGAACCGTTTCATTTTCGAGGCGGAGTATCTGGTCACCGAAGAAGTCAAAGACTCGCGAGTCGCCGCTGCTGGGAAAGCTCAGCCCAAGTCCTCCGGCAATGAGGCAGGATTCACCTTCGAAGAGGATCGTCTTGAGGGCAATGGCGACGTCCCCGAAACGCGTGTCGGTGGCGCGTCTGCCGTCGTCGAACTGGTTGGCGTCGAGCGTTGAGGCGAAGGGCACCGCGATTTCGATCGAACTGCTCTCCTCCCAGAATGTCTGCTCGTATCCGAATTCGTAGCGGTTCACATCGCCGATGCCGCCTGCGACATTGTTGAAGAAATTATAATTGAAGAAAAACCGATTCCTGGGGATAGGGCTGTTGTTTTCTGCCACCTTGATGCGTCCGACCGCGCCGCCACCAGCTGGGACATTAAGCGTTTGCCCCGACTGTTCGACTTCCTGGAATGTCGCTTGCAAGCTGCCCACGGCGAAGAAATCCCCGAACATGCTGGGCAAGCGGTAGGTGCTTCGGCGGCGGCGGGCAGCCGCCAACGCTAACGCGGATGGCGCAACCTCGGGCGCCGCAGCAACGGATTCCTCGGGCTGCATCTGCGTTAACCAGAAATTGGCGTCCAGCGCACCTTCCACGTATCCCTCATCCCCCGCAGGGACTGCCAAAGCCTCATCCAAGGTATCAGCGATCGTTGGCAGATCCTCCGCTTTCAATTCCAGCGAAAACGACGAACTTAGCGCGCCGACTACTAACATAAGGATGCACAGGCCGCGATCCATGTTGCTCATGAGATTGAGTTGGAGGGGTGGCGGAAAGGTGAAAGGTGGTCGAATGGACGCAATCTACGAATCGTATCGGTTGCTCCACTCGTCATCGGTCAACGTTCACAGGAAAAGGCCGATCAGGCAAACTGCACGCGAATACCAGGGCCGAGCTCGACGGATCAGTCCGACCGAACGCGCGTTACATTCCTCCGATCCCGCAAGGTCGCACGGCCTGTCATGGTTGCCGCGCGCATCGACATCACAAACCATCGCGTGACGCCCCAGCGTTCAGGGTGCCGCTTCGCCAGGCGCCCGTCACCTCCGTGCTCGAACTGCTTGGGAGGACGCAACCTCCCTGATGTGGCAAGGCGGGGACCTGTGTACAGCTCGGTCAGTTGTGCGGATATCCTTATAGAGATGTCTGATAACTCAAATTCTGACCACGACTTGGAAGCACTGCTGCGATGTGCAAGTGCCGGGGACGAGCACGCGCGCGGGCAACTGTTTGCATATTATCGCGATCGCTTGCGGCGGATGGTGCTCTTGCGGATGGATCGACGTCTCATGGGACGATTGGATCCGTCGGATGTCGTCCAGGAGGCTTACATCACGTATGCCAAACGACTGGCAGAGTTTGCCGAAGACCGACCAATGCCGTTCTTCCTTTGGCTGCGCCTAATCACCGGCCAGAAGCTGACGGATTTGCACCGGCATCATTTGGGTGCAAAAATGCGCACCGTGGTGCAGGAGGTCTCGCTGAATCAATGCGCCGTCCCGCAGGCGACCTCACTTTCGCTTGCCGCGCAGTTGCTGGCAGGACTTCCCAGCCCGAGCCAAGCCGCGAGTTGGGCCGAGACAAAGCGGCTCGTACAAAAGGCCCTCAATGACATGGAGCCTATTGATCGAGAGGTGCTGGCGCTGCGTCACTTTGAGGGGCTCAGCAACAACGAGGCGGCCGAAGTTCTGGGGATCAAGAAGTCTGCGGCCAGCAATCGGTACATTCGAGCCTTGCAACGCTTGAAGCAAATTTTGACCGCCGTGCCTGACTTCACCGACGGCCTCGTCGAATAAGGCATCGCCATCATGTCGACCGACTCCAGCGAACGTAACCCAGTCGAAAAACTCGCCGAGGAATTCGTTGATCGACGGCGGCGGGGCGATTCGGTCACCATCGAGGACTATGCCGAGCGATTTCCACAATGGGCAGCGCAAATCCTGGATGTGTTTCCCACGCTGGTTGTCATTGAACGACTTGGCGCGGAAACCTTGGAATGCGAACCGCTCAGCCCTCCCGCCGAACCGCCGCGTCTGGAACGCATCGGCGACTATCGGATTTTGCGCGAAGTTGGGCGCGGTGGCATGGGAGTTGTCTACGAGGCGGAGCAGGAGTCGCTGGGACGTCGCGTGGCCCTGAAGGTGATGCTGCCCAGTGCTCTGGTGGATGCGCGGCACTTGGCCCGATTCGAACGGGAAGCACGCGCCGCCGCAGGATTGCATCATACCAATATCGTTCCCGTATTCGGCGTCGGACGGCAAGACGAGATGCACTATTTCGTGATGCAGCTGATTGACGGATGCGGACTCGACAAGGTCCTGGTCGAATTGCGGCAGTTGAGACGGCAGCGGGGGCGAGCGCACGACAACTCGAGCTCGTCGTTGACCGACGTCTCGACGCCAGGGGACCCAGCCGACAGGGGCGTGCAGAAACCTGCGCAGACAGACGGACGCGAGCCCGGGCGCGCGTCGTCGGTAAATTCACTTTCATCGGCAACTGACTCGGCGGCTGATTATTATCGTGGGGTTGCCCGGCTGGTGGTCCAAGTCGCCGACGCCCTTGATTATGCAAACGCACAGGGGATCCTGCACCGGGATGTAAAGCCTGCCAACCTGCTGCTCGACGATGCTGGGACGCTATGGGTGACCGATTTCGGTTTGGCCAAGGCCACCGATAGCGACGACCTGACAAACACTGGGGATATTGTCGGCACATTGCGTTACATGGCACCGGAGCGATTCGAAAATGAATGTACGGCGCGGAGCGACATTTACGGTCTGGGCCTCACGCTGTATGAACTTGTAACGCTGCAACCGGCCTACGACGAGTCCGATCGCGCGACTTTGATTGCGCGCCTTATCCATGACGATCCACCGTCACCGCGAAAACTGGCGGCGGACATTCCTCGGGATCTGGAGACGATCCTGTTGAAGTCCGTAGCGCGGAATCCTGCTGCCCGTTACGCCACCGCCGGTCAGTTTGCGGACGACCTGCGGCGGTTTCTCGATGACCGCCCGATTCACGCGCGTCGCATCGGCCCGTTGGAAAGAACCTGGCGATGGTGTCGCCGAAATCCGGCCATGGCCGCGATGACCACGAGCATCTTGCTGTTGCTGGTCGCAGTCTCGGTTGCCTACTTGAAATCACGCAGTGCGCTCGCGGAGGCGCGCCAAGCCCGTGCAGGTGAATCGCAAGCGCTGCATCAAGCCGAACAACGGGCCGCAGATGCGGAGGCGGCCCAGCAGTTGGCAGCCGACGCAGTCGACGAATACTTTACGAATGTCAGCGAGAGCAAGTTGATTGACGTCCCAGGTTTGCAGCCACTGCGACGCGAGTTGCTCATATCGGCACTCGCCTATTACGAACAGCTCTCCGAGATTGGTGGCAGTCGGCCCGGACTGCAACGCGAGTTGGTGCTCGCTCACGAACGCGTGGCCCGCATCAACGAGCTCATTGGATCGACCGAGGTCGCAATTGATCGCTACCTCCTTACGCTAAAGCTCCTCGATGAATCGCACCGCAGCACGCCGAACGCGCCGGAGTACCTACGGCAGTCGGCCAGGTGCCACCGGCGACTGGGGGTCGTGCTTCGGAACGAAGGTTACCTCGAACGAGCAGAAGAACATCTTCATGCGTCAGTTGTTGCCTATGACCTCGTGGCCGCAGTGGACGCGGGCGACGAAGCATTGAGAATCGAGCAAGCGCTGGCCTATGCGCAGCGCGGCACGCTTCATGCGCGGCGGCGACAACCACAAGCGGGCGTTCGAGATTGCCAGCACGCGATCGAGATTCTACGCTCGCTTAAGCAGGAAACCACCAGCCGCAACGCCGCCTTCGCCGCAGCATTCAATATGCTCGGCACCGTTCATGCGGACGAGCAGACTGGGGACTTTCAAGATGCGATCGCGCCGTTTACTGAATCGGTACGGTATTACCGTCGAGTCCTGAAGGATGAACCACGGCAGAACTACCGTCGTAGCGAGTTGGCGCGGGCGCTGACCAACCTGGGCCGTGCCAGGTTCGCGGCGCAAGACGTTGCCGGGGCGATCGCCCTCTTCGACGAAGCGCTCGAGATTCGCCGGCAGCTACACGACCAGAACCACGATGTGGGCGTCTATCAGAGCGACGTCATCAGCAGCCATGTGCAGCTGGCAAAAACTTACGGTCGGATTGAGGAGCCAGCCAAGTCGATCGACGCATTGCAGGCTGCGATTGAGTTGCAAAACGATCTTGTCGAGCGACATCCGGATGTCGATTCTTATCGACGCGCCCTGGCAAATCTGTGGTACGAGTTGGGTTTTCAACAGGAGCGAGCTAATCTGGCCGCCGAGGCGGAAGTTTCCTGCGCGACTGCCGTGCGACTTGCCGAAGCGCTGCTGGCGTCGGTCGATGCGAAAGCGGATCATTACCGTTTTATCGGAGAAATATGCAACAACGTCGGAGGAATCCTCCGTAATCAGGGTGACGATGAAGCCGCGCGCCAACAGTTTCGTCGGGCGGTCGACGCGGCTCGAGCGTTGGCTCGAGAATACGGCGAGACGAATGATTCGCTCGTCCTCATCGCGTGGTATGAAACCAACTTGGGTAACTTGGAAAGTAGTGTTGAGAATATCGATAGCGCGGTTGGGGCGTTCGATGCGGCGATCGTGGCCTTGCAAAAGATACTGGCCCAGCAGCCGGAGCACAGCGCGGCGCGCATTGCGCTTTACAATGCGCTGCGAAGCCGCGGCATTGTGCTCTCGAAGGTAGAGCGGCACCTCGAAGCGGTCACCAACCTGGAACGGGCTCGAGCTCTCGCGCCCGCTGAGCATACAACGTATGCGACGCAACTCCACGGGTTTGCGATGGCCCGAGCGGGAATCCACCGTGGTGCTGCGAAAGCCGCCGAACAACTGCTGGGGGGCGACAGCTTACGCTTCTATTACAAGTTGCCCAACGGGCCGGCATTACTGAGGCATCTCGCGGCCACGATCCTGGCCGCCGCCTCAGAAACCGCTCGCGAAGATGGGACGCTCGGCGCCGCGGAGCGAACACGCGTTGTTGACCAGTACGCGACCCGCGCCGTCGAGTTGCTCGTTGAAGCGGCAGACGCAGATCTGTACGCGTCAGCGTCGCACCACGCTGAGCTCGTGTCACACGCGTACTTCGACCCGCTGCGCGACCGGAGCGATTTCCAACGCCTGCTTGAGCGGCTTGTGGTACAGCCCGAGCGGTAGTTTTGAGGTTGCGCGATTCACGTTTTCTACCGACGCCAACGGCGTAAAACGCTGCGGGAATGGAAACCCAACGCGCCAGGCTTGAGCAGTCAGGCTGCAGATCCCAGGAGGTTGCACTCCAGGCTGCAACCTGACATGCCTGCGGCATGAACACCAGCGCAACTTGAAACGGACGTACCGCGGGGGGTAATCACCGGTTGTCTTGGGGGCGATCATTCGGCGGTCGTGCGGCCGGATCGTTCGCAATCCGTCACGGATCTTCGCAACTCCAGGAACTTGTGTGGACAGCAGGCGTCGCCTTGCGGACTTCCTATAGACACATTCACCTTCCTTCTGGCGAGGAACCATTTTATGGAGTCCCCAAGAACGACCGGCCGCCCGCTCGTACGTCGAACCGATCGACACGCTCGTCGACGGAGCCACGTTCGCCCGTGTTTGGAGTCGCTCGAACCCAGATGGATGTTGGCCACCTTCGTGGTCAATGATCCAGGCGATGCCGGCGATGCATCTCCCGACGGCGGGCTGTGCGACGTTGCCCATGCCCCAAATGCCAATCCACCGGTCCCGGCAAGCGGTGTGTGTACCCTGCGTGCGGCGATCGAGCAGGCGAATTCCGATCAGCATCGAGACATCATTACGTTCTCAGGTGCCGAAAACACCATGATCGTATCCGATGGATTGCTCAGCATCGTTCACGCGTTGGAAATTGACGGTACCAAGGGTGGCAGCTTTCCGAAGGTCGAATTGCGAGGAAGCCCGGCAACCCGCACCGGCGACGGCGTTGGCGGAATCGAGATCAACGGGAACCAGGTTGTGATTCGGGGTTTAGTCATCAACGGCTTTGGGCAGGCGGCGATTAACGTCTTCGGCAACGGGAATAAGATCCTGGGAAACTACCTGGGCACCAATGCTGACGGCACGGCGGCAATGGCCAACCTGCATGGGATCAACATTCAGGGTGGGGCGGACAACGACGTGGGGGGCACGACCGCAGCTGATCGCAACGTGATCTCCGGAAACACCCGCTACGGAGTACTCATTGTCGCGGCTCAAAACAACCGAGTGCAGGGCAACTTTATCGGCGTTGACCACAATGGCGTAAACGATGTCGGCAACGGTGAAGATGGCGTTCACCTACATTCGGCCAGTGGGAATTTCATCGGCGGAGACCGCGAAATTGGGCAGCGTAACGTGATTTCCGGTAACGATTTCAGTGGTGTGCGCATTCACGAGGAAGGTTCGTCAAATAATCGAGTCCAAGGCAATTTCATCGGCACTGATAAGACCGGTCTGGCACGCGTTCCAAATTCGTTTTCGGGAGTTCGTATTCAGAATATTTCCGGCTCCGCGGACGGGAATCTGGTTGGTGGAGTTAGTGAATTGGCCCGCAACGTTATCTCAGGGAATATCCGCGAAGGTGTCCTGATCGCCGGCGCGACCAGGAACAATTCCGTCGTCGGAAACTACATCGGCACGAACCCCGTGGGATCCTGTGCGGCAGATGGGCTCGACGACTGCCCGCTTGGAAACGGATCCGGCGTTTCCATCGCCGCCGCGGACAACCTTGTTCGGGCCAACCTCATTTCCGGAAATGGGCGTTCCGCCGGCGACGGTGGATTCGGAGTGCAAATCACATCTGCGGACGCACAGCGAAATCGAGTCGAAGGAAATCTTGTTGGCACGAACGCCGATGGGACGCGTGCCATCGGCAACCAAAACGATGGCGTCTTGATCAACTTTGGCGCCTGCGACAACACAATTGGCGGGCAGGATATCACGCTCCGCAATGTTATCTCCGGAAATGATCAAAGCGGCATCCGTATTTCAGATGCCCGTTGCCATCGGCTGCGCCAAAACGTGATCCAAGGAAATTTAATTGGCACTCAATTCGACGGGAAAACGGCGCTCGGGAATCTTGAACATGGCATCTTTGTCCAGGATGCAGAGGAAATCACCATTGGAGGAACGGCTGGTACGGAGGGGAGTGCCTGCAATGGGGTATGCAACGTTGTCGCTTTCAATGGCGCGAGCCAGGATGAAGGCGGTCATGGGATTGTCGTCGAATCGGGGCAATACATCAGGATCCGTCGAAACTCGATCCATTCGAATGAAGGTTTGGGGATCGACCTTGGCGACGATGGCGTGACCGCCAACGACTTCAAAGATGTGGATGGCGGCCCCAACTCGCGAATGAACTTTCCTGTGGGTGTGAGCTACCGCGAAAAGGTCGTCAGCGTTGACGGCGTTCCGACGCGGCAGTGGACGGTTAGCGGGCTGATCAATACAGCTGACCCCGCCAACACGACGATTGACGTTTATGCCAACAAGATTGTCGATCCATCGGGCTTTGGGGAAGGAGCGCTGTACTTGGGAAGCGTCGGACCGGCTGGCTCCGACGCGGTTCCTGGCAGCGGGCCGGCCAAGCTGTCTGTTGGTGGAGCACCCGATCCGTTGACCACCGCCGCGTTTGTCCTGACAGTGGAAGTTCCGCCTGGATATTCGTTCGTCAGCGCCACGGCGACCCGCTCGGCCGTCACCAACGACGTCGTAACCGACGTGGAAACCTCCGAGTTCTCGCCGGTCTGCGGCGATCCAGACGGTGATGGAGATCCTGATAGTGACGGCGACGGCTTGTGCGACGACTGGGAAGTCGATGGGATCGACTTTGACGGCGATGGAGAGTCGGAGGCGACCGACACCGATGGTGACGGGGACATTGATAGCCAAGACCAGCACATCCTGAACGGTGCGAAACCCGATCACAAGGATGTTTTCGTTGAAGTGGACTGGATGGGAGAATATTTTTCGTTTGATCCGAATCCTTCGAATTCTGCGTTGCAGGCGGTCACCACCGCCTTCGCCGAGGCGCCCCTCACGAACGCCGACGGATTACCCGGGGTCGCGCTTCACCTCCAACGCAGCGAGTTGCTGCCAACATCAAGCTTGATCGTTTTTCCTCAACGAGGGCCCGGTGAGAAAGACGACTTTAGGGATCTGAAACTGGGCAGCAATAGCACAACGAATGTGGGGAAGTTGTGTGGGGTGGATCCCGCGGACGCACACTTTGGCGAACCGGCGGACCGTGTCAGCGACAACTGTCCGAATATCCTCGGCGCGCGGCGACTCGCCTTCCGCTACGTTGTGTTTGCTCACCGATATCAAAACGGCACCAGGATTTCAGATTCGTCCGGAATCTCCGAATTCGGCGGGAATGACCTGCTCGTGACGCACGGGCATTTTTCGGCGGAGTCGGTGCGCGCGAATGGGGGGATCAACCAGATGGACGCCGGAACATTGATGCATGAATTGGGGCACACGCTAGGCCTCAATCACGGCGGCGATGACACCATCAACTGTAAACCAAACTACCTCAGCGTAATGAACTATCCGCTACAGTTTCGAGCTGTTGATTCGAGGCGTCCGCTGGACTACTCAAGAGGAGCCCTGAGTCCGCTCAATGAATCTGAGCTGGCGGAAATCAGGCCGTTGCCGAGCGCTCCCGAGGGGCGGCGGCTAATCTTCGGCCAAGGGAACACCGGGACGATTGCTGGACCACTTCCCCTCGCCAACGAGAACATCGACTGGAACGGCCTTCGAGGGGACCATGAGATTGCCCCGGTCCAGGCCGACGTCAATTTCCTGTCAACCATCAGAAGCTGTGCTTCGCCAACACCGGGTCAGACGCTCGCTGGCTTCAATGATTGGGAAAACCTCGACTACAATTTTCGCGACGGCGATCTTTTCTTCACGCGAGGCGGCGAGGCGGATGTTGTATCCGACGAGTTGACCAGTGAGGAAGTGTTGGCCTTGGCGCACGCGGTCGACTATGACGGGGATGGTTTGTCCAATGCCGACGACAACTGCCCGGCCGTTTTTAATCCAAGCCAGACGGATGCGGGTGGTGACGGCATCGGTGATGCCTGCGAGGTCAATCTGTCTGTCAGCATCACGGACGACTTGGATCCCGTGCCGCGCGACGGGCACCTGGCCTATTCCGTGATCGCGGCCAATCGTGGTGTCCTGGACGCGACGTCGGTCGTCTTGACCAGCGAACTTCCGGCCGGAGCAGATGTGGTTTCCGCGACCTCGACGCAGGGG
>JAUIHJ010000801.1 GCA_030432015.1 bacterium | reverse complement strand
ACCAACACCAATCCGGCAACTTATTTCCGCGCAGTTCCTTTCACGCATGACCGTAAGCAGGTCGCGCTCGGGTTCGTCCGTCGCCATCTGCAACATCTTCTCCCAGTCCACTGGCGAGATTGTCACTTCGCGTGACGTCGGCTGTGGCTTCTCCAATCCGGTCAACGGGCTGCGGTCGATATAACCTTCCTTCACGGCCCAGTTGCAAGCCCGTTGCACCGATCGCATGGCACCTTGGACCGTGTTGTTGGCGTTTCCAGCATGGCGTTCCGCGATCCATGTCGTGACATGGTGCGGCTTCAATTGGCCGATGGTCAGCTTGCCGCCGATGTGCTGGGCGAATGGTTCTAAGTGGCGTTGATACCACTCGTAGGTGCGAGCCGACCGGTTCGACTGGACCCAGTCGAGAAATCGGTCCAGCAGCTGGACCACCGGAAGCGACGTGGTAACTGGGGCGGTCTGGAGTCCCGCCCACTTGCGGAAGGCTTCTTCTTTGTTGGCGGCCAGCCGGAACGGCTTGCCATTGTGCCAAACGTACCACGCCTTATGCGTCTTCTTGAAGAACGGTTTTCTCATCTGACTCGCCCTCGTTTTGGTACCATTTTCAGTACCAATACTAGATGCGAATCGTCGTAAGTCTAGTGGAGACGAAGGGGCTCGAACCCTCAACCCCCGGCTTGCAAAGCCGGTGCTCTCCCAATTGAGCTACGTCCCCGGGGAATTTGTATTGCGGTCGGAATCTGCTGGTGACGCGCGAATTCAACCATACGGCGTGCCAGAATTGGTTGTCTCGGCCGCGCCAATTCTAACCAAAATCTGCCTCCAGCCTACCGCAAAACACGTTCGCTGTCAGCCATGGGTTGGAAACGGCAGCAACCGCGATGCGGCTTAGCCAAAGCGGCGCGGCGTTGTTCGCAGATGCGTTCCGCAGTGGCAGCTAGCGTCGCTTAGTCTTGGCGGCCTTCTTTTTCTTCTTCACGGGCGCTTTTGCGGACTTTTCGACTTTGCGGCCGGATAACTGTGCTTTGGTGGTCTTGGCAGTGTACGGCTCGCCCCGTTCCAGTGCGTCCCACGCTTTTTCCGTCTCAAACGAGAACGCTTCCACTGACTCGACGGCCAAGCTCATTGATTTGTGGTTGAAGATGTACAATCGGTCCAGCTTCTTGTCACGATCGATTTGATCTCGTACCGCGCGAAGCCTCGCGGCCGCTCGCTCAAGTCGGGTGGCGAGACTCGCCAGCATCTTCTCGTTATACGGTTCAGGTGGCGCTTGTCGTCCCATAGTCTTCTTTGCTCTTTGGCCCCGAAATTACTAACAAACACACGCCCGCATCATAAATCGTTGTGGCAGATTTTCGCAAGGTGACGCCTGCCTTGCAAGGCCCTCAAGTCCGGGGGTAGTCGGGATAATGGAAGTTTCGCGGCCCAAATATTGAGGTCCTTGATCGTGGCCTGGTACGCAACGTCACCGTCGCGGCCTGAACGGGTCGTTAGAATCAATTCCTTACTTTCCACGTTATGACGGGATGAATCACGATGAGCTCCAAAGGTTTCCCGCAATCTTCGCGGCGCCTCCTTGTTTTCCTGCTGGCGGCCGGTTTATTTGCCATTTTCTACATGACGCTCGGCAAGCACTTATCACTACAGAATTTGGCCAAGCAAGAGGCTGCACTACTGCAATTCCGCGACGAACATTTGGCGCTGGTCTATTTTCTGGTTTTTTTGCTATACGCCGTTGCTACCGGGTTTTCCCTGCCTGGCGCTGTGGGCATGACACTGGTCATTGCCTCGTACCTGGGTTTTTGGCCGGCTGTGGTCATCATCAGTTTTGCTTCGACGACCGGCGCCACCATCGCCCTGCTATTCAGCCGCTACCTTTTTCGTGACACGATCGAGCGCCGCTTTGGTGACCGTTTGTCTCTCTTTAATGCGGCGCTCGAGCGAGAGGGGGCTTGGTATCTGTTGACATTGCGGCTGATCCCGGCAGTCCCCTTCTTCGTGATCAACTTGGTGATGGGGCTGACGAAGATGCCTGTGAGGACCTACTGGTGGGTCAGCCAGCTCGGCATGTTGCCAGGTACGTGCGTATACGTCTTCATGGGTTCCAGATTCAGTTTCTCGACGATTGCCGAACGCGGAGCTGCCGGCTTCTTTCGTTGGGATGTGGTTGTGGCGTTGGCCGTGCTAGGACTTTTCCCCCTCGTTGCCAGAAAACTGATGGGGTCGAAGCGAGTGGCAGAAAAGGGTGAATCGGTTTCGTGAACGGTCACGGCAAATGGGAGCCGTCGATTTAGAACGTTGGCACGCGAGGCCTTCGCACGGCTTGCCCTGAGTGATCAGAAGCGAAGGGCCTGGCAATTTGCACAACGGCGGGTTCATTGGCCGCCAGGGCGATTTGGTTCTTCAGGTTGGGCATTCGTCGCAAATCGAAACCTGACGCGTTGGGTTTGACGTTGCGCCAATTGTCCGTACAGTCGTGGTGGACGTCCTGGCGTCGCCAAACTCCAGTCGCCGCTGCGTGGCGCTTGCACAACCAGACGACAAGTCCACAGGGTCTGCATCCCAGGCTAGAATCTGAGATGCGTTCGGCGTTCACACCAGTGCTGCTTCAAGACTCAACCCGTCGGGTTACCGATCGCACCCATTGGAAGCCACGAATGCCTTAAATGGGCCAGGATTCCCGTTGTTTTTCGTGTTGGGAGACGTTAGTTTGAATCCCTGCATCGACACGCCCCGGAGATTCCCGCCATGCTCCAAATACTCGGTCAAGCACGACAGGCCTGCAACGGTTTGAACCGTCGCCAACTGCTCGAAGCCGGTGGTGCCGGATTGCTGGGATTGTCCCTGCCGCGACTCTTAGCGGCCGAAGCCGCGCAGGCCGTCCGGGCGCCGTCGTCGACCCAGGCCGGCGGGGGCATTCGGACAGGGCGGGCCAAGTCCGTTATCTTCATGTTTCTGTTTGGCGGGCCCAGTCAGTTGGAAACGTTTGACATGAAGCCGGATGCGCCCGAGGCGATTCGCGGCCCGTTTCGGCCGATCGCCGCGCGGACGCCAGGTCTCTTGATCAGCGAACATCTGCCGCGTTGCGCGGCGATTTCCGACCAATTCGCTCTGATCAAGACCATGAGCCACAGTTATAACGACCACAGCGGCGGGGGCCATTACATTCAGACCGGCCATCGCTGGCATCTGCCGATTGGAGGTGGATTCAACGTCACTCCCCAAGACTGGCCATCAATGGGTTCGGTGGTGAAATGGATGGCACAGCGTGAATCGGACGGCAACGTGGCGGACTTGCCGCCGTACGTTGTTGTCCCCAATTCACTGGGCCGTCTGCAGGATTACAAGGTCCAGCTTCGACGTCCCGGTGAAACGGCAGGATGGCTCGGGCGGGCTGCCGATCCACTGAACACCCGAATCGA
>JAUIHJ010000800.1 GCA_030432015.1 bacterium | reverse complement strand
ATATGACCGTCAGAACCAAGACAGCACTCGGGTTTTGCACGTTGGCAATGGCCGGGCTGCTGGCCAGCCTGCCGATGTGGCGGCTGGCAGCCAAGCCGGTTGCACCCGCAGAGGTGACCGCCGGTAGCCCGACGTCAGCCCCCTGGAATCCAGGTCCGGAGCAAGGGAGGCATCTCACCTTCGTGACGTCGGACAAGCCAATCTATCGCGGCGGCGAATCCGTCTTTTTGCGAGGCTTGGTGCTACACCATTCCCAGCGGACGCCACTGCCAACTGACAGCTACGGTGAGTTGAAGATCGTTGGACCCAAGGGCGACCTGATTGCCAGCCAGATGGTCGAGGTGACAGGCGGCGCGTGGGGGACGGAGTGGACCGTTCCGGCGGAGCTCGCGGGCGGCCAGTACACCGCAAACGTCTCCTACCCGATGACGGGTCTCCCGCCCGCCGAACGTCAATTCGACGTGCGGCAATACCGGGCGCCTCGCTTGAAGTCTCAGATCAAGTTCCTTCGCGACGGTTATGGTCCGGGAGATGAAGTCGTTGCGACGTTGGAGGTCGAGCGGGCAGAAGGTGGATTCCCGCGCGGTGCGCCGGTATCGGTGACAGCTCGCGTCGATGGCGTGGAAGTTCATCGGGGCCAGGCCGAAGTCACCGCCGACGGCCGCTGCCAGGTGCGTTTTTCTTTGCCGACTGACATTCGGGCCGGAGAAGGAACGCTCGCCTTAGCCATCCGCGATGGCGGCGTCGTCGAAACGGCGGCCAAAACCATCCCGATACTCCTGCAATCGGTTGATATCTCGCTCTATCCCGAAGGTGGTGAGCTTGTCCAGGGCCTTCCCTCACGCGTCTACTTTGAGGCGTTTACTCCAGCCGGCAAGCCGGCCGACGTCGCCGGGGAAGTCGTCGACGACCGCGGCCGCGTCGTGACGACGTTTCGCTCGGAACACGAAGGTCGCGGGCGGATCCGTTTGACGCCGCAGAAACGCCGCTCGTACAAATTGCGATTTACCGAACCTGCCGGAATCACGCAGCAGGTTGATCTCCCGGCGGCCGTCGGGAAGGGGATGGTGCTGGCGAGCGAACAGGACGTCTACGGGTTCGGGCAACCGATTGCGGTGGCGGTCGGAGCCTCAACGGCTCAAGACGCGGAAATCGTCGTGCGGCAGCGCGAGCGGGTCGTGGCCCGCAAACGGGTGTCGCTGGAGGCGCGCCAAAGAAAACGTATCTCCCTGAACCTCGGCGACCAGCCTCACGCGAGTGGCGTGTTGACAGTGACGGTGAACGATCGTGAAGGGCGGCCCCGCGCCGAGCGACTTGTATTCCGGCGACCCGAGCACGAGGTCAACATTGCGATCATGCCGCAGTCCGACACTGGCTTTATTCCTGGAGGGCAGGTGCGACTGCGGATTCAGACGACCGATGAGCGGGGTGAGCCCGTGCCAGCGCTGGTCGGGTTGACGGTGACCGATGACTCGGTCTTGGAATTGATCGATCGCCGGGAGCAAGTGCCGGCGTTGCCGGTGATGGTGCTATTGGAGAACGAAGTCAAGGATCTGGCGGATGCGCATGTCTACTTCGATCCGGAAAATCCACACGCTCCGTTGTCGGTCGATTTGTTGTTGGGAGTGCAGGGCTGGCGCCGTTGGGCGCTGGTCGATCCGAATCAATGGTTGACCGAGCACGGCGCGGCCGGCCGCCGCGCCCTCGCGCATGCGATGTCGCCAACGCCGTTATCAATTGGCAGCAGCTCAGGTTTTGGCGGCGCGGGCGGTGCGGAAGGGGAAGTGCTTCGCTTCGCTGCGGACTTGCCCGCCGACGCATTTGCGATCGACGAGTCCGCCGCGCGAAAAGCAAATCATGCCGTTCCTCAGGCACTTGGAGCAGATGCCGCGCGCGCCGGCGCACCGGGCAACGAGCCAGCGCCCGGGAGAGGCGGGAACAAGCCTGACGCGCTGGCCCGGCCCGACGCTGCTCGCGAAGTTCTGCAGCAGCATGCGGCCAAGCGGCCTCGCCAGGCGCGCGCTGCCGGGGGGAAGCTGCAGGGATTTGGCCTGGGCTTCGGCGCGCAGGACCAAGCCAACAACTTTGCGAATCGGCTGGGATTTATTGGCGACCTGGAATCCAGTCGGTTGATCTCCGTCAGAACCTATGCGTATCAGGTGCGCGGCGACCGGCGCGCCAGCGAGCGGATTGACTTCACAGAGACCCTGTATTGGGCCGCCGCCCTGCAGACCGATGACCGTGGTTTTGCGGAGATTGAATTCGGTCTTAACGACGCCGTTACCACGTTCCAGGTCCGCGCCGATGCAGTGGGTCAGCGCGGCGGGCTCGGCGCCGCCCAAGCGAACATCGAGTCCGTCGAACCATTCTACGTCGAGCCCAAGCTGCCGCTGGAAGTCACTGCCGGCGACCTGCTGCAGATACCGTTAGGATTCGTCAATGCGACAGCCAAGCCGCTGGACGAGATTCAAATTGAAATCGGCACGCGGGGCTTGGAAGAGGGCGGTCGGATTCACCCGTTCGACCTTGCCGCCGACGGGCGAACGCGCAAACGGCTTGACCTTCGCGTTGGTAACACGGTGGGTGACGCCGAGCTACGCATCACGTCGCTGGCTGGCGACTATCGCGACGAGGTAACTCGACGCGTCACGGTTGCGCCCCTGGGATTTCCTTACGAGGACGGCGGGGGAGCGCTGCTCGTGCCCAATGGCGTCGTGATGATGGAGATCGACATCCCGGAAAACGTCGTTCCCGGCAGCGTGACCGCCGAGGCCCTGGTCTTCCCGACGCCCTTGGCGACGATGACCGCCTCGTTGGAGCGGTTGATCCGCGAGCCCAGCGGGTGTTTCGAGCAAACCAGTTCAACCACGTATCCCCTGGTCATGGCGCAACAATACTTCATGTCGCACCAAGGTGTCGATCCGACGCTGATCAGCCGGAGTGCAGCGACGCTGACGCGCGGCTATGAACGACTGCTGGGGTTTGAATCGGCCAGTGGTGGATTCGAATGGTTCGGCGGCGATCCCGGCCACGACGCGTTGACCGCCTACGGGCTGCTGGAGTTTACGGATATGTCGCAGATTCACAGCGTGGACCCCCAGATGCTGGCAAGAACGCGCGGCTGGCTGCTCGAGCAACGCGATGGTACTGGCGGATATCAACGGAAGACCAACACGCTGCACACTTGGCTGGCAACTCCTGACGTTGCGTACACCTACAACACTTGGGCCTTGCTGGAGGCAGGTGTCAAGGCCGACCTGTCGCGTGAAGTGCAGTGGGCGGGCGACACGGCGGAACGTAGCGACAACAGCTATGTCGTCGCGCTGGCGGCCAACGTGTTAGCGTTGGGCGGTGACGCCGACGGCGCGAACCGACTGTTGGACAAGCTGGCCGGACGACAGGCCGAGAATGGGTCGGTTGCCGGCGC
>JAUIHJ010000044.1 GCA_030432015.1 bacterium | reverse complement strand
ATGGGCATCGGCCTCAGCATCCTGGCGACGCTCTACCCCTCCTGGCGGGCCGGGCGGCTGCAACCGGCGGAGGCGCTGCGCTATGAGTGACGCAGCGCTTCTCATGGAAGGCATCGTCCGCGAATACCGCCAGGGTGATCGTCGCCTGCGGGTTCTGGATGGCCTGGAACTGACCCTGCAACCTGGCGAGATCGTGGCCCTGGTCGGCCCCTCCGGCGCGGGCAAGACCACGCTTCTGCGCATCGCGGGTTTGCTGGATCAGCCGGACGAACCGGAAGCATTTCGCGATCTCAAGACCAGAACGATGAAACTCGCGATGGAATGTTGGCTCCACGACTCCGAAAAGAAGTTTGTGGAAGCGATCAAGCGGGGAGAGGCCTGGATCAAGAAATCTCGCCCCACCGAAGACCGTGAGCCGGATTGGCTGTACTTACGCTACATGCTGGCCAAGGCATACCAGATGCAAGCCACCGATGCGAAGGTACGCGGCGATGCGGCCGTCGAAAACCGCGCCCGTGGCGAAGCCCGCAAATTGGCGCAATTCGTTGCCAAGTTTACCAGCGACTATCAGAAAGACGCCCAACAACTTGTCGCCGAACTCGGTGGTCCGGACCGGACCGGCGAAAAGCTGGAGCCCAAGACGTTTGCCGAGGCAAAGAACGCCGGCAAGGAAGCCTTGGACTCAATTCAGCCCGCCACGCTGGTGGTGAGCCGCGTACCCGCTCGCATCGCCGCCGAAAAAGACCCCCAGGCCAAGGCCGAATTGCAGAAACAGCTTGAGGCCGCCGAAAACACCCTGGCTACGGCACAAGACGACGCGATGGCGTATTTCCGTACCGCCCTGGACCTGGCGGACGAAGAAACATCCAGCGAAGAGATCGCCGTCGTGAGGTATTTCCTCTGCTATCTCTACTATTCCAAGAAAGAATATTACGACGCCGGGGTGTTAGGCGAATTCATTTCGCACCGCTATCCCAGCACCGCCGGGGCTCGCCCTTGTGCCCAGATCTCGCTGGCCAGCTACCTGTCGCTGTACGACGAAAATCAATCGGAAGACAAGGACTTTGAAATCCGACGCATCGTTTCGATTGCTGAATACACGGTCAACAAGTGGCCGAACCAGCCTGAAGCAGCCGATGCGTTGAACACGCTGATTCGCTTTTCGATTGATAGCGGCGATTTGGATCGGGCCGAAACGTTTCTGGCCAAGATGCCGCCCGACTCGCCCAAGCTGGGTGAAGCCCAATTGAAACTGGGCCAAGCGATCTGGCGCGAATGCCTCGAATCTTCAAAGAAGCTCCAGGAGGCTGGCGCAGGCGACGCATCAGCAGGAACCGACACCGCTGCAATGGCCACCGAATTGAAGGCCCTGCAAACCAAGGCCCGGGACGTGCTCGCCACCGGCTTCGAAGCGACCAAGAACACCGACAAGGTCAGCGGCACATTGCTGCTGGCCGCCCTCTCCCTGGCCCAAGTTTACGTCGAAGCACAGACTCCCGAAGATGCGGCCCTGGCGATCGCGGTTCTGGAGCACCCCCAGGCTGGTCCGCTGACCCTGGTACGGGCAGGCCATCCGGGAGCAATGAATGACGGTTATATCCAAGAGACCTTCAAGACGGCGTTGCGAGCCTATATTTTGGCACTCGGCTCGACCGATGATTCGGATGCCACCATCGCCAAATCCAAGCAGGTGATGGCCGAACTCAAACAGGCCACCGGAGAGTCGCCCGCTGGCAAGGCCCGCTTGATCAACGTCTACGTTGGCTTAGCGTCGGACCTGGACGCCCGGATGGCGGTCGCTTCGGAGGAAGCCAAGGACTCGTTGTCGCGCGGCTTCGACGCATTTCTGCAGCAGCTCAGCAATGACGCCACGGAATTGAACGTCATGAACTGGGTTGCCGAGACCTATGACCGCTTGGGCCAAGGTTTTGACACCCAGGTCGATCTGACAACCACGGCGAATCGCTATTATGAAGAAGCCGCCAAAGCATTCGGCAATATCGTCAATCTTCCGGGCGTGACTCCCGAACTCAAAACCCAGGTCCGGATCCGTCAAGCTCAGATCAAGTCACGGCAACACCAGTACAAGACCGCCCTGGATCTCTATGAAGAGCTGCTGCTCGAGTCGCCCGTGATGCTGAACGTGCAAGTCAGCGCCGCCCAGGCCTACCAGGATTGGGCCGGCATGCCGGACAAGGAAACGTTATACGAGCGAGCATTGCTGGGTGCTCGGCCCAACCCCGAGACCAAGAAGAATGTCATCTGGGGTTGGCGAAAGATCGGGGATACCACCTCGCGGTACCCCAAATTCAAGGACGTCTTTCATGAAGCGCGTTACAATCAGGCCGTCTGCCGCTTTAAGTTTGCTGAAACGAAGCAGGGTGCCGACCGGACAAAATGGCTGAACCTGGCGGAAACGGAAATCAAACTTCTGTCACGACTCTATCCCGACTTGGGTGGCGAGGCGTGGTCCGCCAAGTACGATGCCATCTTGCGGGACATCCAGCGCGCCAACGGCGACCAGCCGCTCGGCCTGCAAAAATTTAAGTCTGCCGCCCCTGCCGGAGCAGGCGGGTGATGCCGCCCTGCCCCTACTCAAAACCACTTCGCGCGGACCGCCTTGGGCGACCGTGATCTCCAGGAGACGTTGATGAATAAACTCATCCTTGTACCGGCCCTCTGTTTGTTGGCAAGCGTGGCTGCGGCTCTGAATGCCCAGCAATTTGACCAGGTTGTTCCGCTGAAGGGCTCGAATTCGTCCGGCGTGATCACCGGCGAATCCGTCACGTTCGTCGAGATCGAAGTTCGGGGCTCGAAGATTCAGATTCCCGTCAACACCATCAAACGCGTCACCTATGGCGAAGATCCGACCGAGCTAAAGCGAGGCCGTGACAATATTCAGACCGGCAACTTCGAAGCCGGGCTCGATGACTTGAGCAAAGTGGCTCCGGCCACGCTGACACGCTCGTTCATCAAGCAAGACTACGCCTTCTACCGCGCCTTGGCGTTAGGGCGAATCGCGCTCTCGGGAGGGGGCGACAAGCAAGCGGCCGCAGCCGCGATGTTGAATTTCGTCAAGGCAGCGCCGAGTAGCTTTCATTTTTTGGAGGCCGCCGAACTTCTGGGGGATCTGGCCGTCTCGCAAGGTGACTATGCCGGGGCCGCCCGGTATTATTCGGCCATCACCGCCAAATCGCCCTGGCCCGACTTTAAAATGCGGGGCGGAGTCCTGGAAGGTCGAGCCTTACTAGCGCAAAAAAAATACACGGAAGCTCAGACAAAATTCGACGCGGTCGCCGCGACCAATGTCGACACGCCGGCTGCCATGATGCAAAAACAAGTCGCCGAAGTCGGCAAGGCGGTCTGCATGGCCGAACTCGGTCAACCTGATCCGGCGATCGTGATACTGGATAAGATCGTTGCGGATAACGATCCCAGCGAAGCCAAGGAGCTTTTCGGACGGACGTACAACGCGCTGGGACGCTGCCACCTCAAAGCCAAACGCGATAAAGACGCGCTGCTGGCGTTCCTGCGGGTTGACCTGCTCTTTAACAACAATCCTGAAGTGCATGCCGAAGCCCTGTACTACCTCAGCAAACTTTGGGGCGTCGTCAACAAGGCGGAACGCGCCGCCGCCGCTCGTAGCCTGCTGACCAGCCGATACGCCGGCAGCCCCTGGGCAAAACTGAAGTAGTCGAAACAGGACTGCATCCCCGCGAAGGTTCACCGCCGAAATGAGCTGACATTCCCATCAGTTTGGTGCTTTACCCGTTGCGTAGAACGTGATTAGAATAGTTTTAGAAATCGTCGACCGTCGGTCACATGCCTTCATTAAAGGCCATTAGCAGGCTCGATTGGCGGCGAAAATGGCCAACTTGGCTGGCTTAACGTTTGTTTCGAATTGACCCTTTCTGCGCGCCCACCACTTCGGTCGGCTGGCAAAAGAATACAGAATCTTTGATCCGAGTCCGGAGGCAACAATGCGGCAAAATGCGTGGTTTCGTTCAGCGGCGACTTGTTTATGTGCCGTTTCGTTTTTGATGGCCGCACTGACATTTGTCACTGCCACCGTTCCATCGGTCAGCATCGCCCAAGATGACGGGGCAGCGCCCGCGCCGGGCGAACCAGCGCCCGCGCCGGCTCCTGCGGCGGCGGCACCGCCCGCCAACAATGACGAGGCTCCCGCCCCCAGCCAAAGTGTGCTGGGATGGATGTGGAAAGCACTCGGGCCGATGTACATGATCATCTTCCTGGGACTTTCCTTCACGTTTGTGGCCCTGTTCGTCATGAACTTGCTGACCGCGCGACGTGAAAATGTCTGCCCCTCCAGCTTGATCGAAGGATTCGAGGCCCACTTGGACGAAAAGCAATATCAAGAGGCCTACGAATTAGCCAAGAGCGACGAATCGTTTCTCGGGCAGGTTCTGTCGGCTGGGCTCGCGAAGCTGTCGGCCGGCTATCCGCAGGCCATCGAGTCCATGCAGGAGGTGGGTGAAGAAGAGAACATGAAGCTGGAGCATCGCCTCAGTTACATGGCCTTGATCGGCACCTTGAGCCCGATGGTCGGCCTGTTCGGCACGGTCGATGGTATGATCCGGTCGTTCCAGACCATCGCGACCGGCGGCTCCACCCCGAAAGCCTCGGATCTCGCCTCCGGTATTTCGACCGCCCTGTTTACGACGCTGGTCGGACTGGCGATCGCCATTCCCGCGATTGCGGCGTACAACATCTTGAGAAACCGGATTCAACGCCTGGTGCTGGAAGTCGGTCACAGCAGCGAAGACCTGATGGGGCGCTTCCAGAACGTCGGTGACAAGTAGTCCGCACCGACCTTGCTGGCGGCAACTCGCTGCCGGCCCTCGTCAGGTCGCGAACGAAAACTGGATCCAGCTCCCCAGGCGATATAGCGTCCATGAGAATTAAGAACAAACAAGACAGCGGCATCCTCGAAGGCGACTTGACGCCGATGATCGATATGACGTTTCAGTTGATTGCATTCTTTATGGTGCTGATCAACTTTACGCAGAGCGAGCAGAACGAGAAAGTCAAACTGCCCAGCAGCGTGCTGGCCAAGCCCGCCAAGGCCCCGATTGAATTTCCAATCACCCTGCATCTGACCGAAGACGCAACCGTCGTCGTGGGTGGGCAGGAAACGTCGATCGGCGGTATCGGCCCGTTCCTGATTCGTGAAAAAAATGTGCTGGAAATCCAAGGGAAAACCACGGATGACGCGACGGTTGTCATTCGCGCCCATCGGGTTGCAGCGACAGGTCGAGTTCAAGAGTTGATCAAGGCGTGCCAGGAAAACAGTTTCGAGAAGTTCGCCCTCCGCGCGAAGGAAGATGTAGGCAATAACTGACAGGGGCCGCGGCGATGGGGAGTGCCCCCCTGTGACGTCGCGCCAATCGATACCTGCCCGCCTGACGCTCCCGTTGAAAACACCACCGAGACGGACATGAAATTACGCCACTCCACCACCAGCGGCAACGACAAGATCGAGCTGCAAATGACACCGATGATCGACATCGTGTTTCAGCTGCTCGTGTTCTTCATCATGACCTTCAAAATCGTGTCGCAGGAAGGCGATTTCAATATCAAGATGCCACTGGCCGCGCCAGCCCAAGGCACACCCGACGAACTCCAAGTCGAGACCATGCGCGTGCGCTTGGAAGCTGATGGCACCGGTCGATTGGCGCGGATGTCGCTAAACGATCGCGTTTTGTCGCCGCTTCAGTTCGACGACGCCGGAAGTTGGGTCAACCCGGACCTGCTGCGGGGCGAGATCGTGGCCCTGATCGGTACCGATCGCGGTCCCGGCAGCATCCAGGAGAACGCGGAAGTCGAGCTCGATTGCGACTTCGGGCTCAACTACGCCCATGTCATCGAGGCGATTACCGCCGTATCGGGATATGTTGGCGATGACGACACGGTCATCAAGCTGGTCGAGAAAATCAAGTTCGCCCCACCCCGACCCGTCAGCGGCGGCTAAGGCGTCGTTACGCCCGCGGGTGAAATTGGTTATGCACCTTCTTCAGCCGCGACTGATCGACATGAGTGTAGATTTGTGTCGTCGCGATGCTGGCGTGACCGAGCATCTCCTGGACCTGCCGCAGGTCGGCGCCCCCGGCCAGCAAGTGCGTGGCGAAACTATGCCGCATCGTGTGCGGACTGATCGAAGCCGGAGCACCGGCCAGGATCGCATACTTCTTCACCAACTGCCAGATCGCTTCCCGGCGCAAGCGACGGCCGCTTCGCGAAAGCAACAACCAACGCGGCGGTTTGGCCGGAATGCCCGCCAGCGCGGGCCGCTCCTGATCAAGGTATTCACCGACGGCCTGGACCGCTTTCTTTCCCAAGGGTGCCAGACGTTGCTTGTTGCCCTTGCCATGGCACCGGCAGTACCCATCGTCCAGATGGGTGTCAGCCAGTTGGAGATTGGATATCTCAGATGCCCGGCAACCCGTGGCGTATAGCATCTCAAGTAGCGCGCGATCGCGACGCCAAAACGGTTCCAAGGGAGACGGAGCCACCAGAAACCTGTCGACCATCACCGGGGAAAGCACCTCGGGAACGCGTTGCCAGAGCTTCTGGCTACCAAGGAGTTCGGCCAAGTTGTCCTGCAGCACACCTTCCAACTGCAGATAGCGAAAGTACATTCGCACCGTCACGATATGCCGTGCGACACTCGAGGGCGCCAGCTTGTGCGAATGCAGCCAAGCGACGAAGTCCGAGAGGTCAGCAATCGTCAACTTCTGTACAGCCCGCCCTTTCAACCAGGTTTGCAATCGCGCCAGGTCGCGAGTGTACGCCGCCACGGTATTGTCAGCGAGCCGGCATTCGCCCCGCAAATAGTCGACAAACGCCGCTGCCCAGCGTTCCGGCGCGCCGCCTCGATTGGCCAGCTTGGGAGGGACAAGTTTTGGCTTGATGCGTGCCACCGTTTTTCACCCGCGGGGTTGATGATTGACGTGGGCAGACGGTGCGCCACGGGCTATGCTATCTCCCTACGCTCGCTCCGTTTCCCAACCGGGTGGAATGAGAGGGAATCCGTCTAACACTTCGGTCGAACCTGCCGGCCAACCGGGCACGAATCGCTAATGACCGGCCTGCGAGTATTGCAGTGATTATGCGGCTTGCCCCCGAGTTGAACGGTAACAGCAACTGGCGTGCGGCACGGACCAACGACGCCGCGTCGGCCAACGTGTGGGGTACTGGGTGAGACGCGCTCCTTGACGAGCTTGAGAATGGGTGGGTAAAGCCGCATGCAGAACATCGTGATTGAAAAGCCCTATAAGTTCAGGCCTCCGCATCGCGGCAATTGGTGGCCCAGCTTTATCCAAGCGTTCGATCTCTACTGGCCCCACTTACGGCGGAATGAGGGCATCGTAAGTTGCGAAGTGCGCAATGAAGAACTCCTCGCGGCGTCCCTGCAGGCTGGACATGGCATCATGCTGACGCCCAACCACGCCAGGAACGGAGATCCGATCGTGATTGGGGCGTTGGCCAAGAAAGTTCACACCCACGTCTACGCGATGGCCAGTTGGCATCTCTTCAATCAAGACTGGTTTACGACATTTGCCATCCGCAAGATGGGAGCCTTCAGCATCAACCGAGAAGGGGTCGACCGTCAGGCGATCAATACCGCGATTGAAATCCTGGAGACCGCCGAGCGGCCGTTGGTGGTGTTCCCCGAGGGGGCCGTAAGCCGCACCAACGACCAGTTGCATGCCATGCTGGACGGTGTGGCGTTCATCGCTCGCACGGCCGCCAAGCGTCGCGCGAAGCGCGGCGATGGCGGCCATGTCGTCATCCACCCGGTGGCCATCAAGTACCTGTTTCGGGGCGACATTAACACGGCGGTCAATGGCGTCCTGACCGAAATCGAACATCGCTTGTCGTGGCACCCGCAGACGACGCTGGCCATGCTCGACCGCATCAAGAAGGTTGGCCGTGCGCTGCTCTGCTTGAAGGAACTCGAATATTTTGGCAGGGAACAGTCGGGTACATTCCCGGATCGCCTGGCGGGACTGATTAACCGTCTGCTGGTCCCTCTGGAAGACGAATGGCTGGGTGGACAACAATCCGGCCCCGTCGTCCCTCGGGTCAAGAACTTGCGCATGAAGATCCTGCCGGAGATGGTGCATGGCACACTTGACGAACGCGAACGGCAACGGCGCTGGCAGCAACTCGCGGCGATCTACCTGGCACAGCAAGTCTCGTGCTACCCCCCCGATTACTTGACCAACCCCACGGTCGACCGCCTCCTGGAAACGATCGAGCGGTTTGAAGAGGATCTGACCGACAAAGCACGCGTGCACGGGTCGTTGCACGCGGTGATCCAGGTGGGGGAAGCGATCGAGGTCAGTTCCGAGCGGGATCGCAAAGCAGCCACCGATCCGATCATGGCGCGTCTGGATCATGATCTCCAGGGCATGCTGGACAAGCTCGCCCTCGAATCGGCCGTCTTCCACGATGACTCGGCGTAATCGTCGCGCGCAGGCGAAATCGAGCCGGTGAGACTACGACGACGCCTGAATCCGACGGGCCGTGACGACCCGGGCCAGTCCGGCCAGATCGGCGACCGCGCGGGGCGGCTCGAAGGCTCCGGAGGTTTCCACGAGTTGCCTGACGCGCTGCTCGATCATGGGGCTGATTTCCAGGATCAAGGAGCCGCCGGTGCGGAGTACGCCCGCCGCCTGTTGAATCAACGTCTCGATCAACTCGGTGCCCGATTCGCCACCGACCAACGCCAGTTCGGGTTCGTAGTCTTTGACGTCAATCGCCAAGTCATGATACTCCGGCACGGAGATGTAGGGAGGATTGCTGGCCACGATATCGAATGGCGGATCAGCCGCCAAACCGCCCAACAGGTCACCCTGCCGAAGCGACACGCGGTCACTGACACCATGCCGCTCGACATTCCGCTGAGCGACGGCCAGGCTCTCGGCACTGACATCGATCGCCACAACTTCGCAATCGGGTATCTGCGTGGCGGCGCAGACCGCGATAACTCCGCTGCCAGTTCCCACATCGATGATTCGCAGCGGGCGCCCGGTCACTTTCAGGGCCTTGGCTGCGTCCAGCAGTTCCACAACGACCAACTCGGTTTCCGGCCGGGGGATGAGAACATCCGGCGTGACTTCAAAGGACAACGAATAGAATTCGCGACGTCCGACCAGGTACGCGACCGGCTCGCCGGCAACACGTCGACGAACCAACTGTCGAAATGGGGCGAGCACTTCCTCGCCAGGCGATTCATCGAATGCGGTGTATAATTCGATGCGTTGGCAGCCGCGTGCTTCCGCCAACAGGACTTCCGCATCGAGACGGGGATTAAGTGCTCCGCTCTGCTTAAAACGGTCCGTTGTCCATTTCAAGAGCCGGCCGATGGTCCACGGTTCATCCTCTGACATGACGGCAGTTGCCTGCATCCTTGTGGGCGGTGAATGCGATTAGATGATCCCGTCGTCCGAACCACGCAGTTCGTTGCGATCATGTTCGAGGAGCGCGTCGGTTAACGGCTGCACATTACCGGCCAATACCTGGTCGAGCTTATACAATGTGAAGTTGATGCGATGATCGGAAATTCGGTTCTCTGGAAAGTTGTAGGTGCGGATGCGCTGGCTGCGATCCCCCGAACCGATCAACGTCTTGCGTTGGTCCGAGCGTTTCTGATCTTCCTCTTGCCGCTTCCGATCATAAATCCGCGCCTTCAATTCACGCAGCGCCTTCGCCAGATTCTTATGCTGGCTCTTTTCGTCCTGGCACTGCACGGAGATTCCCGTCTCATGGTGCGTCAAGCGGATCGCGGACTCCGTCTTGTTGACATGCTGGCCTCCGGGACCGCTGGCATTGAATTTATCGATGCGATAATCGTCAGGCGCCAGCGTGACTTCGACGTCTTCCGGTTCGGGCATCACAGCCACCGTCGCCGCAGAGGTGTGAATACGCCCTTTCGCCTCCGTCTCCGGAACACGCTGAACCCGGTGCCCGCCACTCTCATAGGCCAAGTCGCGGTAGACACCTTCCCCGACGAAAGCCAATGAGATCTCCTTGAATCCACCCAGTTCGGTCAAGCTGGTCCCCAAGACTTCGACCTTCCACCCCTTTTGCTCGGCGTGCTTCTTGTACATCTCGTACAGGTTGCGGGCAAATAGGGCCGCCTCATCCCCTCCCGTACCAGCACGAATCTCCATGATACACCGCGTTCGATTGGCATCCTCGCCACCAATCGTCATCTCCAGCAGTTCATCCCAGAGATTCTCATACTTCGCCTTCAACTCGACGATTTCCGCTTCCGCCATTTCGCGTTCTTCTTCGTCGTCGCTGGTGAGCATCGGGGTGACTTCACCAATCTCGTCGGAAACTTGCTTGAACGAGCGATACTTGTTCACCAGGCGAACCAGTGACCCGTGTTCACGGGCCACCGCGGCGATGCGGTTCGAATCCGCCAAGACGTCGGGGTCCGACATCTGGCTCTCGAGTTCCTCGAAACGCGCCAGTTTTTCTTCGAGCATCTTGCGCATGGTTCGACCCGCAGCAACAAACAGAGCATTTCAAACGAAGCGCGCTACCCGCTCGGCCTGCATGGCCGCAACGAATGATGCGCACAGACGCGCCGTACCGGCCGCATCCTCCAGCGATGATGCGGGACAGCATTGAGAGGCGGTGGCAATGATCATATCGCCTACCGCGTTGGTGAGGGAAGCCTAAGACTCCGCAGGCTTCGGAACCTTCTTCTTTTTCTTCTTTTCCTGCAGGCTGGCGTAGCTGCCGGCCGCGAATTTGCTTTGGAATTTCTCAATCCGGCCTGCCGTGTCGACATACTTCAGCTTGCCCGTAAAAAACGGGTGGCACTGATTGCAAATGTCGACTCTCAGCTCCGGACGAGTGCTGCGGGTAACAAACGAGTTTCCGCAACCACAGGATACCGTCGTTTCCTGGTATTCGGGGTGGATACCGTCCTTCATCGTCGATAAGTCCTTGCGATCCGAACGCTTGTCAAAGGTTGACTGGGTAAGGCCGATGGTGGTGACCAAACCCCAAATGTTAGCAACGATCCGTCTGCGCGACAAGGGTCACCGTTCCCTGCCGCGGGCTTTTGTGCGTTCCAAACTGCGATTTCGTGCTTTCCAAACGACACGACCTGTAACCCGACGCGTCGGTCTTCGCGTTGCGCCAATCAGCCGCGGAGGGGCGACTGGCGAAAGCCTGAGCCGCCAACAGACATGCCTGCGGCAGGCGTTGCACGTCAGGATCGACTTGCCAGGGAACACCTGCGATTAACACGATATTGGCCCACGCTGCGTCGGCGCATCCGGTTTGGCGCCGTGTGGCCGCAGAGATCATCGAAATTCGACGATCCACCCGCAACTCGTTATCGGAAAGCGCACAAAAAAGGGCGGACTGCCACGTCCGCCCAAATCACCCTGAAATTCTAGCACTGTGCCCTGAAAACGGCCGTCAGGCACAGGATCGACTAGATTTCCTCGTCGGCGGGCGGTTGTTCCAATTCCAGGTCGGTCAACGCATCATCCGAACCTTCGTCCAGCGGATCCGTCACAGAATCGTCCGCGGTCGCCGAATCCGCTGTCTCGTCGGACGGCGCCACTTTCTGATAACCCAACAACTGAATGACTTCCAGAATTTCGCTACATGTGGGGAACATGCGACCGTTGGCCCGCTTGTAATCGTCCATCGCCTGCATGAATTCGATTTCCGCGTCCGAGTAATCACGCTCACAGGTGGTCGGATCGATCTGCCGCCGACGGGGCGCCTTCCGACGCTTTTCACCACCGCTGGGAGCCTCGGACGCCTTCGCATCGCCGCCTAGCCGGCGTTCCGCCTGCGTTCGACGATCGAGCAAGATCTCGTCCCGATCAGCATTGCTTCCGTGCTCTCCCTGGGTGTCCGTTGCTGCCTTTGCTGCTGCCTCAATTGTATTCGCCACCGCAACCTCCGATTGAATCGAGCCACTTCACTAGGCGTCACCACTGCCGCCAATAACAGGATCGGTGTGGGGCGATGTTAAAATGCAACGGTTAGTGAAAATGATCGGATGTGCGAAAGCTTGCACGATCAACGAATATTACGGTTTGGGCGAAGATTCCGGTGGCGCGACCTGCCGCAGAACCGGGTCCATCCCACCCAATTGAACGACCAGGGGGAAGGCCCCGTCAGGTCGAAAATGGGCGGCTAAATGACCCGCGAGAAGCGGAAACCGTGCGACTCGCGGGCCTGTGGCTCGCCGTGCGCCGGCTGGCGGCGTCCGGGAATGGAGCGGCGGATCGCGTCAAAGGCGACGTTCAGCGTTGATGCCAGCGGCCGAATCGTCCCGGCGAATTGATCTACCTGAAAACGAGCACCTTCGTTGCTGGCGAGCTGAACCACGAATTGCTCGAAGGCGACCCGAAGGTCGCCCGAGTCGATGTCCGCGATTGAGAGCGTTGCCCCGCGCCGCTGCGCTGACGAACCGTGGGAAGTCGCCTTAGCCAATTCATTTCCCACGCCGGAAATGGCGGAACGATCCTGTGAGGACCACAAGCCAAACACGAGAAACAACATGGCAACAATCGCCAAGACGGAGGTTGTTGGAGCAAATCGCTGCGCAGCACGCTGCGGCCTGACAACCGAACCGACCACGCGACGAGAAAAATCGTTCGGTAATTTTGGCACCCGTAAGCCGGCCAAACCGACCAAGAGTTCGCCCTGCAGTTCGAGAAGTTTACAGCATTCGCTGCACACTGCCGCGTGTTCGAGTAATTCGGCATCAAGCGCCGGGTCCAAACGTTGGTCAAGCAACTCCTGCATGCGCGCTTCCGCACTACGACACCGCATGTTGCATCTCCCTGGCTGGCCGGCGATTGGTACCTGACGCTTCAAAAATTCCCCGATCGCGCAGAATTCGAATTAATTCAGTCCTGGCACGATGAATCCAGGTCTTGACGGTCCCCAGCGGGCGGTCCAGGGCGACGGATATCTCTTCGTAGCTCAACTCCTGATCGTGGAACAACACGAACGCCTGACGATACTCGCGGCGAAGACGCATCAACGCCAAATCCACCTCTTCGGACAGTTGCCGCGCAGGAGCCAGACTAGGGGTCTGATCGGCGATCGGCGCAACGAGCGATTGCGGCGTGGGGCGGCGTTTGCGGGCAGCCAACATGGTGCGGCAGCGATTGGCCGCGATCGTAAACAGCCAGGGCTCGAAATCTCGAGCCTGATCCCACCTGGCAAGATTTTTCAACAACCGCACAAACGTCTCCTGAGCGGCATCTTCCGCATCCTGGCGCTGGCCCAGCATGCGAAAACAGAGGGCAAATACCCGTTGTTTGTAGCGGTCGACCAGTTCGAGCATGGCGGACTGGTCGCCGGTCAAACAGTGGTTGACGAGTTGGTCGATCGGGGCGGTCAATAATGCATCTCCGGTGACACCTGGAAGCTGGCTCATGACGCTTACTCGCCGAGGAAAACGAAAGTTTCATTGGAATGACGAAAGGCCCACACCGGCCACACATGGTGCTGACTACGAATCAACCGGGAACATCACATCTACAGCCGGACCTCATTACCGGTTATTCAGGCAAGCTGAAGAAACCTTGCCATGATCGCGAAAGTTTCGGCGGATTCCTCACCTCCGGCTGGACAGAGCCCGCTACGATGACGGGGCGCCATGCGCGCAGCGAACGCGTACCGAGCTGGATGAGATGGTAACGCCAGGCGCGGCACGCGTTTGCAGATTAAGCACACCCCGCCTCAGCGCGAGTTGAAGAATTTCTTCAGCATGTCGGCGGCCGCATCCTGCGACGTCGTGACACTCGATGCTGCCGCCGATTGGGGCAGCTTTCCCGGTGCTTTCTTCTCCGGCCGTTTGGCGGGGGCCTTCGAAGGCGGACCATCTGCCGTCGCCTCAGCACTCTTTTCTAACGCAATCCGGTCCGTCTCATCCAGCTTGTACTGACGGGTGTCGGGATCCGCGTCTCGCGACGATCGGGCCTTGGCATCCGCCTCGTCCAACCACTCGGACACATCGAATTCCATCGAACCGTCGTCCGTCTTGGCTTGCACCGGAGCAGGTTCGGGCTTGGGCGCCGGCTTCTTACCCTTGATGACGAGTTCGAATTCGATCTTGCCAATTTTCAATACATCGCCGGTCTCGAGGGATTGATCCCCGTTGACCTTTTCGCCGTTGAGTAACGTGCCGTTACGACTGTTCAAGTCCCGAATGACAACTTCGTCCTCGCCAATCAGAATCGCGCAATGATTGCGACTGATGGCATCGCTCTTGGGTCGCAAGTGACAATCGTCCGCGCGTCCAATCAGAAACCGCTTGACCGGAACGCTGATCTCCTTACCGGTATTCTTACCGGAGAGGACCTTCAATTTGACTTGCATATGTCGCTTTTCCTATAGGTCCAAGGATGAGAAAACGACCAGCCGACGTGCCCAAATCGCGAACGCAAATCTGCACAAACACTGAGGCTGCCCAGGTGACTAGTACCCCCACAAGATTATCCGAAACTCGCTGGGGCGTCAATCAAAACCGCGAGTTTGAGGGGCTATCGGCGTTTCTGCCAATCAACCACGTCGTACCGTGACGCTTGATGGTCCTGGGCCGAACGGCGTTCCTGCTCGGTCACTTCGCCGCGCACCAGTCGCACACCCAACCGCCTGGCCACACCATCCGACCAGGCGTCAATCAACTCCCTCGTTGGCGGGCAGGATGCAGCGACGTCCCCAATCCCCAGAAGCTCCGGTGCATGCCGCGATGCGGCCAGCAAGACGCTGCCATGCTGCAAGAGCGCGTGGCGGCGCCTCCTTTGGGCCGTGCCCGCGATCTTGGGCCCGTCATTGGCCGGAGTTCGGATGACGACGTCTTCTGCGGAGCGCCGCTGGAAACAGAGAAACGGCTTGGTGGCTGGGGGACAACCCGGCGACTCCCTCGGCGATGCCGTCCCGTACAGATTGGCAATCAGGCCCCAGTTGCCAAGGGTTTCGCAGAGGGCGTGATGAAACGTCTGCACGAGCTGTTGATGGTCGGCCGAAAACCGCTGGGAAATCGGCGTCACAAAACTGTAGGTCAGGTCCAGATCGTGCACGATCGCGCCGCCTCCCGTCCCCCGGCGCACCACATCCAAGGCCCCACTGGCAGCGTGCTGGTCGCGCTCGCGATAGCCTTGAAAATAGCCCAGCGACAAGGTTGCCGGCTGCCAGGCATAAAACCGCAAGACCGTCTCTCCCCGGCTCGCGGACTCCAGCAAGGCGTCATCGATGGCCATGTTGACGCTACCGGCGGCCGGCGGATCAAGGATCAGGCGGACGTCCATTTCAACACCGGGTTTCGTGCCGCGCGGACTTCGTCCGGACGACTGATCGTCGTGGAATGCGGCGCGTCGTGCAGCAACTCAGCCGGTTCGTCCGTGATCCGAAACAACGTCTCGGCGAATGCATCGAGCGTTTCTTTGCTTTCCGTCTCCGTTGGTTCGATCATCATCGCTTCCGGAACGGTCAACGGGAAATATACGGTCGGCGCATGGTACCCGTAGTCCAATAGTCGCTTGGCCAAGTGCATGGCCGTCACCGACTTTTCCTTCTTCAATCGACTGGCCGATGCCACGAACTCGTGCATGCAACGTTCCCCCTGGGGAACGGGCAGAATGTGCTTCACGCGACTGAGCAGGTAGTTGGCGTTGAGCACCGCGTTTTCCGAAACGCGCCGCAAGCCATCGGGGCCATGCGTCAAGATGTAGCAGTAGGCGCGGACCAACACCCCCACATTGCCGAAAAAGCTGCGAACTCGGCCGATGGACTTTGGTCGATCCCACTCTAACGTGTAGCGGTCTTCGCACATCCCCACAACGGGCGTTGGAAGGTACGGTTCCAATTTCGCGGAAACGCAAATCGGCCCCGCGCCGGGACCACCACCGCCATGGGGTCCGCTGAATGTCTTATGCGGGTTGAAGTGCATCATGTCAGCGCCAAAGTCGCCGGGCCGCGTGATCCCCATGATCGCGTTCATGTTGGCACCGTCCAAGTAAATCAGCCCACCCTGTTTGTGCACCAGATCGGCAATCTCGGCCACTTGATCGTCAAAAATCCCCAACGTGTTTGGATTCGTGATCATGAAGACCGCCACGTCATCGTCCAGCTTGGCACGGAGATCAGCCATGTCGACCAGCCCGGCAGACGTGCTCTTGACCGTCACGGTTTGAAATCCCGCCATCGAGGCACTGGCGGGATTGGTGCCGTGTGCGCTGTCCGGCGTCAGCACTTTGGTACGAATTTCTCCCAACTCCTTGAAGTGTGCCGCTGCAACCATCAGGGCCGTGAGTTCACCGTGCGCTCCGGCGGCCGGCTGCAGCGACACCCCTGGCAAACCGGAGATCTCACCCAGCATCTGTTGCAATTCGTACAGGAGCTGCAACATCCCCTGCAGCGTTTCTTCCGGTTGATAGGGATGCAGGGCGACCATGCCCGGCAGGGAGGCCATCCGTTCGTTTCGCTTAGGGTTGTACTTCATGGTGCACGACCCCAGCGGATAGAAATGCGTATCCACCGACATATTCAGCGTCGACAGGTTGCTGAAGTGCCGCACCACATCCGGTTCGGCCAACTCCGGTAACGGGGGTGGCTCGTCCGCCACCGCCGCCGCGGGCAAGAGCGCGTCAACAGGCCGCACCGGGACATCACAAACCGGCAGTCGCGCTCCGCGGCGACCGGGCTGCGAAAGTTCAAAAAGCAACTTCGTGGCGAGAGTATTCCGCATGATTCAACCTGACATCCGCGCGACCGAAGCGGCCGACGTCGCTCGAGTAAAACAATCAGCCAACGCGTCGATTTCGCGTCTGGTACGCTTCTCCGTCACTGCAATCAAGAGACAATCCGCCAGCTCGGGATACCAGCGCCCCAGCGGCACACCGGCGAGGATACCCGCGTCGAGCGCCGTGGAGAGAACGTCGTCCACTTGCCCGCTCCGGTCACGAATTACAAACTCCTTAAACGTCGGCGCGGCAAACGCCAATTCAAAGCGCTCAGCGGCCGTAATCTGGTCGATTGCGTAGTGCGATTTCTGCAAGCAGAGATCGGCCGTTTCACGCAACCCTTGAGGGCCCAGCGCGGCCAGGTAGATCGCGGCCCGCAACGCGAACAATCCTTGGTTCGTACAGATATTACTCGTCGACTTGTCGCGACGAATGTGCTGTTCGCGAGTCTGCAACGTCAAAACCCAACACCGCCGGTCGCGGCGGTCCACGGTTTGACCTGCGATGCGTCCCGGTAGTCGGCGGACAAATTTCTCGCGGCAGGCCATGATCCCCAAGTAAGGACCGCCATATTGCATTGGCGTCCCCAACGCCTGGCCTTCGGCCACGACAACGTCAGCACCCAACTCGCCAGGACGCTTCAGGAGCCCCAAGCTGATAGGATCAACCGACATCGCCAGCAGCGCGCCGCGGTCATGCGCGATCTTGGCAATCGCTTCGACATCTTCCAGCGAGCCGAAAAAGTTAGGGTGCTGCAGCAGCACACATGCTGTTTCATCGTCGACCGCAGCCGCCAGCGCCTCCAACGAGACCGTCCCGTCGGCCGCCCCCACCGTAACCAATTCGGCGTCGAGCTGGGAAAAGTAGGTCTCAATGATCTTGCGGTATTCAGGATGCACGCTCGCGGCGGTGACCACCTTGCGGGGCCGCTTGGTGACGCTCATGCACAGCAACACCGCTTCGACCGCCGCGCTGCCGCCGTCGTACAGACTGGCGTTGGACACATCCATGCCGGTCAACTGGCAGATCAAGGTCTGATATTCAAACGTCGCCTGCAGATTTCCCTGACTCACTTCCGGCTGATACGGCGTGTAGGAGGTAAAGAATTCGCCCCGGCCGGCAATCGCATCGACCACCGCAGGGACGAAATGGTCGTAGCTTCCGCCCCCGAGAAAACAGCTGCGTTCCCCGGCCGGAACGTTGATTCCGGCCAATCGCGACATGTGCTGTGCCAATTCGATTTCCGACAGCGCAACCGGAAGTTCCAGCGGTCGGTCAAGCCGTAGCGACGGAGGGATGCACGCAAATAAATCGTCCAAGGAAGCAGCGCCGATGGCGCCCAGCATTTCGGACTGTTCTTCATCGGTGTTAAACGTATATGGCATGATTCGTGGGCTCGCAGGATGCTAGTCGTTGGTCACTCGACGCGGGTGCTGCGTCGTTCATCCTGCTTCGGCACACTGCTTCAGATAGGCAGCATAATCCAACAGCTTCGCCAGCCCGGACTCGTCGGACACCTTGATCTTGATCAGCCAGCCTGCGCCATACGGTTCATGGCCAAGGAGGTCTAGATCGTTGGGCACGTTTTCGTTGACCGCGACGATCTCACCGCTTACCGGGCTATAGAGGGGGCTGACTGCCTTCACCGATTCGACTTCACCAAACTCGGTCTGCGCTTCGACCTGCGTCCCAACCGCAGGCAGTTCCATGAAAACGAGGTCCGTCAGCTGCTCGACCGCAAAGGCAGAAATGCCGATGGTTGCAAACTTCTGCCCGTCCTCCTCCACCATCCGGACCCACTCGTGGGTCTCCGCATAGAGCAACTCTTCCGGGTTCACATCGTTTGGAGCCACAGCCTTATCCTTTCTGGAAATCGCGCGCCCGAATTTTCCACTCGCGACGCGTCGTTCAATACCTTGTACCTGATGTTCCGGCTACGTTGTTTTGGGGCGTTGATAGAACGGCAACGCCACGACACTGGCTGGTACCGCGCGGCCACGAAGATCAATTTCCAAATTCGTGCCGATGCCAGCCGCGTCCGCCCGAACATACGCCATCGCGATCGGCCGCTCAAGGGTTGGCGAGAACGTGCCGCTGGTCACCTGACCGACAACATTGCCCGCGGCCATTACGTCGTAGTGCTCACGTGCGACCCGTTTCCCCTCCATCAGCAGCCCCACGCGGCACGGACGATCGGCTGCTCCCCGGGCCTCCACCAGTGCGGCACGCCCAACAAACTGCCGGTCCTTCAGGTGCACCGCAAAGCCTAGTCCCGCCTGGAAGGGATCGATCTGCTCCGACAATTCGTGCCCATACAAGGGCATCCCCGCTTCCAATCGCAAGGTATCCC
>JAUIHJ010000799.1 GCA_030432015.1 bacterium | reverse complement strand
CCTGATACTTGAACGTCAGTCGTTCGTGATCGATGCCGAGCAAATGCAGCATTGTAGCCTGTAGGTCGTGGATATGGACTGCATCCTCGGCAACGTTGTAGCCATACTCATCGGTGGCACCGTGCGTATGTCCGGGTTTCACGCCGCCACCTGCCATCCAGATCGTAAAGCAGCGGGGGTGATGGTCACGGCCAAAACTGGTTGCATTGCCACCCTGCGGGTACACGGTGCGGCCGAATTCGCCGCCCCAGATCACCAACGTATCTTTCAGCATATCCCGTTGCTTGAGATCCTGGATTAACGCGGCCGATCCTTGGTCCACTTCCTTGGCAAGCTTAGGGTGTCGCGTCGGGAGACCGCCATGGTGATCCCAGCCCCGGTGATAGATCTGCACGAACCGCACACCGCGTTCGGCCAATCGCCGCGCCAGCAGACAGTTCGCGGCATGCGTGCCAGGCAGCTTCGCATCAGGGCCGTAAAGATCGAACGTACTTTCCGGTTCACTGGAGACGTCGGTCAAATCCGGCACCGACATTTGCATGCGATAAGCCATTTCATAAGCGGCGATCCGCGTCGCAATCTCGGGGTCGCCAACGTGTTCCATATGGAGGCGATTGAGCCGCGCCACCCGATCCAATAACTGGCGACGATCGGTTGCATCAGCGCCCGTCGGATCGTTCAAGTACAAGACCGGGTCGCCGCTGGAGCGGAGCTTCACGCCCTGATGATTCGATGGCAGAAAGGCGCTGCCCCACAATCTGGCGTAAAGGGGCTGAGCCTGCGGGTCGGTATTCTTGTCCAGCAGTACGACGTAGGCGGGCAAGTCCTGGCTTTCGCTCCCCAACCCATAGCTGGCCCACGCCCCCAGGCTGGGCCGCCCCGGTTGTTGATGCCCGGTTTGGAAGAACGTGATCGCCGGATCGTGGTTGATCGCTTCGGTGTACATCGACCGGACAATGCAGATATCGTCGGCAATTTTATGATGGTGCGGCAGCAAGTCGCTGATCCACTGTCCGGATTGGCCGTGTTGCTTAAATGGCATGAATGACTTGGCAGCCGGAAACGACTTCTGGCCGGACGTCATCCCGGTCAAACGTTGGCCGCCGCGAATTGAAGCGGGCAGATCCTGGCCGTTCAACTTTTCCAGGGTGGGCTTGTAATCAAACGTGTCGATTTGCGACGGCGCGCCGGACTGGCACAGATAGATCACCCGTTTTGCCTTGGCGGGAAAATGTGTCGGGCCCACTTCACCCGGCGGATACCCAGGGCCATTGTTTTCGGCCAACCTTTCCGCCCCTAGCGAGAATTGGCCGGGCAACAGCGAGCGCAGCGCGAGCGCACCCAGCCCCAGACGCGAACCCTGTCGCAAGAACGTGCGACGCGTTTGGTCATCAAACATGGTGAACTAGCCTTTGGTAATGAACTCGCTGAGATTGAACAACACGCGTCCGGCGGTCGTCCACGCCGCCAACTCGACGGGATCAAACGCGCCGGCCGGCGACTCGCCAACACGCAGCAGCTTTGTCGCCGCCTGCGGGTGCTCACGATAGTACGCCAAACGTTCTGCAACGATTTCCGCCATGACGCGCGACTCCGCTGCCGTCGGCTGGCGCGCCAGACAGGTCTCAAAGCCAAACGCAATCCGCGTTTCCGTAGTCTGGCCCCCTTCGGTCAACATCCTCGCGCCGAGATGCCGTGCCGCCTCGACGAATTGCGGATCGTGCAGCATGACGAACGCTTGCAGTGGCGTGTTGGTTCGCGATCGTTGCACGACACAGAATTCGCGTTCCGGCGCGTCGAACACGGCCATGGAAGGTGGCGGAACGGTCCGCTTCCAAAACGTATAGACGCTGCGGCGATAAAGCTTTTCGCCCGTGCCTTGCTTGTAGGTGCGCGAGTAACCTGGGCGATTGTTAATTTCTTGCCAAAGTCCGGCGGGGTGGTAAGGGAAGACACTGGGTCCACCCAGTTGTTCCGACAGGAGCCCGCTGGCCAGCAGGGCGCTGTCACGAATGACCTCGGCGTCTAACCGCAACCGGGGCCCGCGCGCCAACAGCCGATTATCAGGATCTCGCTGCATCATTTCCGCGGTAACATGCGACGACTGACGATAGGTTGCCGACATCACCATCGTCTTTAAGAGCCCCTTGAGATTCCAACCCGATTCGACAAAATCGACCGCCAGCCAGTCGAGCAAGGCGGGATGGCTCGGCCATTGGCCCTGCGAGCCAAAATCTTCGACCGTCTTGACCAATCCGGTCCCAAACAGACGCTGCCAGAATCGATTGACGGTCACACGCGCCGTCAAAGGATGTTCGGGCATCACCAGCCAGCGGGCCAAGCCGAGTCGGTTGGCTGGTGCTCCTTCGGGGAGCGACGGCAGGACCGCGGGCGTGCCGGCGGTAACCACGTCGCGTGGTTTGTCGTATTCACCTCGAAACAGGACATGCGTGGTGCGTGGCTTGGCCAGTTCCTGCATGACCATCGTGGCGGGCGTCTTGCCGCTGGATTGCTGCCGTTCTCGCGCGCGTTGCAGTTGGTTAATCAACTTGCGTTGCGACGCCGAACCGTAACGCGCGATGGCATACTCGTCCAAGCGGCGACGCTGATCGGCCTTCCGTTGATCCGGCGCCATGCCCACAATGGTCACAAGCTCCGCCGGCACATCGGAAAGGGGCCGCGTTGCCAGGGAAAATCGCATGCGGCCGATATGATGGCTGCCGCCAAAGCGGTGATGCATCCGAATACGAAGCTTGGCCATCTCTGCCGCCTCGAGCGGCTCGGCCAGGCGAAACGTGGCGGTGCGGTCTTCCTGTTTCGTATTTCCATCCACGGCCCAGCCGGTCCGATCGATCGTGCCGTCAATCGCCTGCGAAATGTGGTACTTGGCCTGCGAGTAATCCGCATCGGCGGTCGCGATCTTGAGCGGCGTGTACTCCTCCGGCGCCGCGCGGGTTGCGGCGGCAAGTTCAAATTCGCTGAGGACAAAATTGCCGTTGCTCCCACGCCCTGTTCCGCCACCGACAAAGCTGGGATGCGTCAGCGCCTCCAGCCGAATCGCGTGGATGGACGTCTCGACAGGAATCATGAACTCGTAGGTCTCCGTGGCCGGATTCTTACCGGTCGCCAAGATGCTCTGATCGTCCTGCACGACCAGATCTGCCCCGCCTTCGGATTTCCGCAGTGGGGGCACGATGATCTGCCATTGGTGCTGGACGTCATCCGCAATTTGCGCCACCCAGGCGTCCGTCTTGGATTGGAGGTCGTCGATCATCTGATCGACCAGAGTTGTCGCGGCGGCAACTTCGGCATCAAGTTTTTCACGTTCCGCGGAGCGGAGCGGCGATTCGACCTGCAGTTTTGGAGCGAACCCGTTGTTCCCTTTCTCGGGCACCTGGTTGAAGAACGCAAAGAACTGGTAGAACTCCTCTTGCGTCACCGGATCATATTTGTGGTCG
>JAUIHJ010000798.1 GCA_030432015.1 bacterium | reverse complement strand
TCTTGATCGGCGTGATCTCCGGGCGATTCCTGGGGATGATGGTTGGCTTGGACAAGAACATTGGAGGCGTCGGCATCGCCATGTTGTTGTTGATTCTGACCTGCGACGCGTTGCACCGCGCTGGACAGCTGAAGCCTCCCAGCCAGCAAGGCATCGTTTTTTGGAGTTCCATCTACATTCCGATTGTCGTGGCGATGGCAGCCAGCCAGAACGTGGTTGCAGCCGTTCGCGGTGGTTGGCTGGCCGTTGTCGCCGGCGTGCTGGTGGTACTCGTGAGCTTCGCCTTGGTGCCGTTGATCAGTCGTTTGGGAACGGGCACCGCACCACCGATCGTGGCAGATTCGCCGGACGAGTGATCATGGACCTGCTTAATACGATACATGTTGTCTTGTTGAAGTACTCGTTGGTCACGGCTTTTGCTGTGATCGGGGGGACGGTTTGGTGCTCTTACCTTGTCGCTGATCGGTTGACTCGCGGTCGCCTGCACGGATCCGCGATTGCCATCCTGATCGGCCTGCTGCTGGCCTATCTGGGCGGAATCCTTACGGGTGGTGAGAAGGGCATCTCCGATATCGGAGTCTTATCCGGCATCGGCGTTATGGGTGGGGCGATGCTGCGGGACTTGGCAATCGTCGCCACGGCATTCGGCGTGCGAATGGAAGAGTTTCGCAGGAGTGGCCTGGGCGGCATCGTCTCACTGCTGGTCGGAGTTCTCCTGGCGTTCATGGTCGGAGCCGGCGTTGCCTACGGGTTTGGTTATCGAGACGCGGTCAGCCTGACGACGATCGGTGGAGGTGCCGCGACGTATATTGTTGGTCCCGTCACCGGGAACGCCCTGGGAGCCTCGTCCGATGTGATTGCCTTAAGCGTCGCAATTGGACTGATTAAGTCGATTTTGGTCATGACGACCACGCCCCTGATAGCGAAATGGATTGGTTTGAACAACGCACACTCCGCCTTGATCTTCGGCGGCCTGATGGGGACGACCAGCGGCGTGGCCGGCGGCTTGGCAGCGACCGATCCCCAACTGGTTCCCTATGGTGCCATGACGGCGACCTTTTACACCGGACTCGGTTGTCTGCTGGGACCCTCTGTCGTGTATCTGGTAATTCAGGCGATGGTGTAACTTCAGCGTTGCGAAGCAGGTCCCGCCGTACGGCATGCGCTGAAGGCCACCACCGCGAATCAACATTGATGAACGAGCGACCATGAACGAACTACCCATTATTGCCCGCGCCGCGTTGCATGCCGATGCGCTGGCCCTGCGGTCCACCACCGGTACGCATCGATACCAGGAGTTGCTGGATCGATCGGCGAGCCTGGCCGCCGCGCTGCTGAGTGGATTACCCGACGTGTCGACCGGCAATTCTAGCGACCTGAACGAATCGCGCGTTGCCTATCTGCTTCCCGCCGGATTCGACTACATCGCGGTTCAATGGGCGATCTGGCGTGCCGGTGGCGTCGCGGTGCCGCTGTGCTTGTCTGCGACGGAACCCGAATGGGAATACACGCTGACGGATTCGCAGGCAACATGTGTCGTGGTGATAAGCGAAACGGCCGGTCGGATCACGGAACTTTGCGAGCGATTGGGCGTGTGCGTCATCGTCAGTGAAAATGTGCCCGACAAGTCCGCTGCGACATCCCTTCCGAACTTTGACCCCCAGCGGCGGGCGATGATTCTCTATACCAGCGGCACGACCAGCAAACCGAAAGGAGTCGTCTCGACGCATGCCACAATTCAGGCGCAGATCGAGATGTTGGTGGCCGCCTGGGCCTGGCAGGCGAGCGATCGCATTCCCCTGTTTTTGCCCTTGCATCACGTGCATGGGATTATCAACGTAATGTGTTGCGCGCTTTGGTCGGGAGCAGTGATCGAGCCGTTCGGACGGTTTGAAGTCGACCCCATCCTGCAACGTGTCGCCGCCGGCGCCTATTCGGTGTTCATGGCCGTTCCGACGATCTACGTGAAACTGATCCAGGCGTTAGGCACACTTTCCGTGGATGAACGCGAGCGTGTGATCGCCGGGTTCGCGCAGATGCGGTTGATGGTTTCCGGCTCGGCTGCCTTGCCCGCCAGTGTTCACGAGACATGGACCGCGTTGACCGGACAGGCGCTGTTGGAACGATACGGGATGACCGAGATCGGCATGGCCCTTTCCAATCCGTACGATGGGCAACGGAGGCCGGGCATGGTCGGCCAGCCTCTGCCCGGCGTGCAACTTCGATTGAAGTCCGAGCAAGGACAACTTGTCACCGCGGAAGGCGAACCAGGGGAGATCCAGGTCCGTGGCCCGGCGGTCTTTCGCGAGTACTGGCAGCGCCCCGAGGTCTCCGCGGCGTCGTTTGACGAAGGCTGGTTCCGGACCGGAGACATCGCCGTTTGCGAAGACGGTTATTACCGGATCATGGGCCGGCAATCCGTCGACATCATAAAGAGCGGCGGCTACAAACTCTCGGCGCTCGAGATTGAAGCCACGTTGCTCGAGCATCCCGCCATTCGTGAATGCGCGGTCGTGGGTATCGCCGACGACACCTGGGGCGAAGCCGTTGCGGTGGCCGCGGTCCTCGACGGCAGTCAGCAACTCGACTTGGAAACGTTGCGAACCTGGTGTCGAGATCGACTTTCGAACTACAAAATCCCGCAGCGTCTGCTGGTCGTCGAGGCGTTGCCGCGTAATGCCATGGGGAAAGTGACCAAACCTATGGTCACCCAGCTGTTTTGAATGATCGGCGCTGTCCGTCCAGGGCCTGACGGCGGCCGCACGATGCGGCATACCAGCAACACGCCCATCACAGGCGTAGCCGCAGTGTCGATCCGCGCCGGAATTTCGGTGATCTGAGAAAACGGCGACCGGATCGTGAGCCTGCGCTCGACTTCGCGCAATGTGATAATGTGGACCGAGGCAACGTGCGTCGGTCGGTGGCGAAAGGCTCTGGCTTCAGTGCGATGACCGGCCGGCGGCTTGAAACTCGACCGTCACACACGTCGCTTCGTCCCGAGTTTTCAGTGTTCGCGCGGCGTTGACCACCGCGGCTGCCATCGCGACAGGGTCCTTGTTCGTGGTGCTCAGTCGTTGCAAGAGGCCATCCTTCACAACCCGTGTGACGCCGTTAGATACCAGAATCAGGCGATCGCCGTGCTGGATTTCTTCGCACCGCACGTGGGGTAGTTCGAGGTTGCGATCGCCAAGGCAAGTCCAGACGAGACGAGGACTCCGGACGTCATGATCGCGTGTAACGTCGAGCCCTGCGTCACTCATCAACTGAAACAGAGTTTGATCGTTCGTCATCCGCTGGGCCTCGTCGCCGCGAATCAAGTAGGTCCGGCAATCACCGACTCCGGCGACGTAGATCCGACCTGCGGCAGCGATGGCCATGACCGCACTTGCCCGCATGCCGTGCAGGCGCGGCAGATTCGTGGCCGCGGTCAAGATCGACGCGTTCACTCCGTGAAACGCTTGTGCGACGGAATTCGCGAA
>JAUIHJ010000043.1 GCA_030432015.1 bacterium | reverse complement strand
AGATGGTAACGCCGATTCAACCACTCCCGTGTGGATGCGGGGAGACTCCATCGCCGCCGGCGTCACGCTGTTGATTTTTTTCACGCTGCTGCAACGCAGCGTGGGACTGGTTCGCAATATCTGGTTCTGTCGGGTGCTGGCGGACGACCAACTTGGGCGTTGGTCGCTGGGCTATCACTTCCTGCTGCTGGTGGCGCCCTTGGTTGTCCTGGGCCTGCCCGGCTCTTTTGGAAGGTACGTGGAAAGGTATCGCCAGCGTGGCCAGTTACGCCCCTTTTTGTGGCGAACCGGCTTGGTGTGCCTGGTTCTTGCGGCGGTCTGCTACATCGGGCTGCACTTGAACGCAGGCATAGTAGCCCGCCTCGTGTTTGGAGACGCCAGTCGAGTTGGGCTGGTGCGAATCCTCGGCACAACACTCGTCGTCGTGACGCTCTTCAATTTCCTGGTCGAATTGCTGACATCATTAAGGCTGGTACGATTCGCCTCGACGATGCAGTTGGCCTTGAGCCTGGGATTTGCGCTGCTTGGAATTTCCCTGCTGACCTGGACGCCGCTACGTGAAGAGGCCGTGATGCTGGCCTATGCTGGCGGCGCGATGCTGGCCTGCACGATCGGGATCGCCGTTGTCGCGTGGTATTGGCACGGCCTTCCGCCGCTGGTCGAACCATTATCGCAGCGTGCATTATGGAGCGTGCTGCTTCCCTTCGCAGGATGGATCTGGACGGGTAACCTGATCTCGACACTGTTCGAGGTCGCAGACCAGTTCATGCTCAAGTATTTTTCAGGTTTGCCGGCGGAGGCAGCGGACGCCCTGGTGGGGCAGTACTACTCCAGCCGGGTCATTCCATTGTTGTTGATCTCCGTGGCCACGATGCTGGCCGGCAGCCTGCTGCCCCACCTGACGCGAGACTGGGAAGCGGGAGACCGCGCCGCTGCCGGACGGCGTCTGAATACCTTTACCAAATTCACGGCGTTGCTCTTTACCATCGGCGGGGCCTGCTGCTTGATTGCGTCGCCGCTCCTCTTCGCCTGGGCCTTTCGCGGCAAGTACGACGCAGGTCTGGCCGTTCTGCCAGGGACGCTGGCGTACTGTGCGTGCTATGGACTGGGCTGCATCGCGATGAACTATCTGCTGTGTGCCGAACGGGCCAAACTTGGCAGTCTGGCCTGGGCCGGGGGGCTAGCCCTGAACGTGATTTTGAACCTGCTGCTCGTACCGAGGTTGGGTCTGACCGGTGTCGTCGCGGCGACCGTCATTGCCAACGTGGTGGCCTTGTCGCTGATATTCGGCCTGAGTTCGCGGGCCGGGATGCGTTGGCAGGCGGGAACGCTGCTGGCGGCTGCCTTGCCGCTAAGCCTCTGGCTGGGCGGTGGCGCGGCATTGGCAATTGTCGCGATTGTGCTGGCGGTGGGCTGGCGCGAACGGTGGCTCGTCACGGCACAAGAGCAGGAGACGTTCGCGGTTCTGGCCACGGCGTGGGCGAGACGCTGGCGCGCCAGACCGAAGCAGGCCCAACCAGCGACGACGCGGGGATAATCCATGAACGGCAACCATCCTTTGATTCCATTGCACAACCGTGACCCGCTGCGTGTGATGTTCGTCATCACCAGCATGCCGGTGGGTGGCGCGGAGATGTTGCTGGTGGACCTGGTTCGCGGCCTGGATCCGAGGCGATTCAAGGCAGAAGTCTGCTGCCTCAAGGACCGTGGTCCGCTGGGCGAGGAATTGTCTGACGAAGCGACGGTACACAGTGAATTGTTGGCGGGCAAGTATGACGTCCGTGTCCTTCCGAGATTGCGCGGTTTGATTCGCGACCGGAAGATCGATGCCGTCGTTACCGTGGGGGCGGGGGACAAAATGTTCTGGGGACGATTGGCGGCCTGGCTGGAAGGCGTTCCAGTCATCCTCAGTGCGGTGCACTCGACCGGCTGGCCTGACACAATCGGCCATCTCAATCGTTGGCTGACTCCTGTGACCGATGCGTTCATCGCGGTCGCTGGGAAGCATGGCGAATACCTGGCAAATGTCGAGCGTCTTCCTGCCTGTAAGATCCGAGTCATTCCCAATGGAGTCGATACCCGTCGCTTCTGCCAACGTCCGGGCTTACGGGGTGCGGCCCGAACAGCGCTTGGCCTGAAGCACGACACGCCGGTCGTGGGCATCGTCGCTGCGTTCCGTCCTGAGAAAAACCATTCGCTATTCTTGCGGGCAGCCGCGCGGCTGCGACAGGAAGTCCCCGATGTGCAGTTTCTGCTCGTCGGCGACGGGCCCGAGCGGGAGAAGATTCAGTGCAGCATCGGAGAGGCCCAGTTGTCAGACTGTGTCCACCTGCTGGGCTCGCGTGCCGACATCCCCGAGGTTCTCGCTGCGTTGGACCTATTTTCCCTGACGTCGCACGTGGAAGCCAATCCCGTTTCAATTCTGGAGGCGATGGCGATGGGGTTGCCGGTCGTGGCAACGGATGTCGGGTCAATCTCGGAAACGGTGATTCCAGGTCGAACGGGATTTCTGACGACACCGGATGTGGCCGAAGAATTGGCACAATTCTGGGCGGAATTGCTCGACAACGACTGCTTGGCGCGACAAATTGGGGCTGGCGGGCGAGATTTCGTCGAGCAACGATGGTCGCTGGACGCCATGCTGGGCGGCTATGAAGCGCTGATCTCGGAGATCTACCAGAAAAAATGTGCGTCGCGAGCGTCCGTCCCGGCGGCAGCGTGCGTCACCGATGATCAGCCGCCCACTCCCGCTAGGGCGGATGTCGAGCTACGATGAGGGTGCCTGTTTCCGAACCGGAAACCGCTCGTCGCGCGCTGAATCGGCAAACATTCCGGCGGCCCTGTTGTGCATAAGTTTCTCGACACAGAACGGCCCGATTCCGTGGTCACGCAAAAACCAGCTCGACTGTCGTTGACGGCCCTGACGCTGTCCGTCGTCGCCAAATTCATGGCGGGAGCGAGTATCCGCTGGCTGGATTGTCAGCCGGATACGTGCCAGCGAGTTTACTTTGCCAACCACACCAGCCATTTGGATGCCCTGGTGCTGTGGTCCTCCCTGCCACGCAACATCCGCGCGCTGACGCGACCGGTGGCGGCGCGCGACTATTGGGACAAGAGTGCCTTCCGACGCCACATTGCTGCGTCGCTAAATGCGCTGCTCATCGATCGCCAGAACATCAAGGTGCACCGCAGTCCCGTCGAGATGATGATTCAGGCGATTGGCACGACACACTCATTGATTGTGTTCCCCGAGGGGGGGCGCAACGTCGATGATGACATGGGCGAATTCAAGAGCGGGCTGTACTACCTGGGAAAGAAACGCCCTGATCTGGAACTCGTCCCAGTTTATGTCGACAACTTGAACCGCGTGCTGCCGCGCGGAGAGTTTCTTCCCGTTCCGCTACTCAGTTGCATCACGATCGGCCCACCGATCTGGCTTGAGGCGGGAGAGAAGAAGAATGATTTTCTCGCGCGGGCTCGGGATGCCGTCCGTCGCCTCAAAGATGTGTAAGGAAACTGCCGGTATTCATGTTTGCGTTTGAAACATTCTTTTCGCACGAACACCAGCCCGTCTGGCTGAACCCGCCGACCCTGATCATGTTGGGCGTCGTGCTGGGGCTACTGATGATTGCCAATCTCGTGGTGGTCATCCTCAAACGCCAGCCCGAAGGCAATATCAATGCTGCCATGTTACGGCGGTTTGACTTGCGGTTGCGCGCCTGGTGGATGATGTGCGTGATCCTGATCGCGGGATTCCTGTTGCGTTACATGGGGACCGTTCTCCTTTTCTGGGCGGTTTCGTTCTGGGCCCTCCGCGAATTCGTGACAATGACGCCCACTCGCCGTGGCGACCACCGCGCGCTGTTTTGGGTCTTCTTCATTTTTACGCCCCTCCAATATGTCCTGGTGGGACTCGGACGGGAATTCTACGGCCTGTATAGCATCATGATTCCCGTCTACGGTTCGCTGTTCATTCCCGCGCGGATCGCGATGTCCGGCGATCACAAGCGGTTCTTGGAGCGATCCGCGAAGATCTCTGTCGGCCTGTTGATTTGTGTTTATGCACTAAGCTACGCGCCGGCGCTATTGGACCTGGAGTTGCGGACTTGGAAACCCGCGCCGAAGTCCGGCAGTCTCTCGACCGAACAAGAGACGGAAACGCCGGTGACACCCGCGGAGATCGATGATCTCCAGGAAGCTCCGACCAGCGGTGGGATGGTGCAGCAGCGGCCCTGGACGGGCAGCAATGCCGGGCTATTGTTTTACCTGGTCGTGATCGTACAGCTCAGCGACGTCTTTCAGTACATCTGGGGAAAGCTGTTGGGGCACCGCGTCATCGCGCCCGAAATTAACGCCAGCCGAACCTGGGAAGGCTTTGTGGGAGGCGTGGCAACAACGACCATTTTCGGCACGCTCCTGTGGTGGGCGACTCCGTTTCGACTGTGGGAGGCCGCCTGCATGTCACTGATCATTGCGATCATGGCATTTGCCGGGGGGATGACACTTTCGGCGGTCAAACGGGATCGCGGCGTGGCAGATACCGGCACGCTGGTTCAAGGGCATGCCGGCGTCCTCGATCGAATCGATTCAATCTGCTTCGCCGCCCCCGTTTTCTTCCACCTGACACGCTACTTCTTTAGCGAGATCTAATCCTGCGCCGATGCGGCGCGCAAGCGTCAGCGCAGAACCGTTCCTTGCAACACTTGCGGCGATACCAGATAGCTCGAGTTCGACGGCGCCTTCCCCGGCCCGCGTGCTTGTCGCGGCGCGGCAACCGCCGCATCCTGCCTTCGCTGCGATGCGACCGGTTGCGTCCATTCCAGGACGACTTGCTGCGCACGAGCTGGCGGTTGTTGGCGCGACACGGTTTGCTCAGCAGGTGAGCGATTTGGTGAGCGATTCGCGTTCGGCGTGGTCGAAGCCATCGCCGCGCCGCTGTTTGGAGGCGCGGACAACGAGTGCTGATCCTTGCCATCGCGAACTCGTGCGTACCACCCCTTTTCCGACGTCCGCCGACTGGGGGACTCGTAAACTGCGGCGACGACGTCGCTCGTATCTGGCCGGTCACCCAGAACGGACGCTGTTGCCCCGTTCGAAGTCGCAGCGGCGGAGACCGGCGTCAGTTCCCGATTGTCCTCCGGCGACGCTTGGGCAACCAAGGTGTTCGCGGCCGCAACCGGACCGCCACCATGGCGAACCCAATCGAGCCACGTTACCTGCAAATCCGACAAGCTTTGGTAGCCGTAGTGCTTCTGAGTTGCTTTGGTCCAGCTGTTCCACTTCATTCCGTCGCCAACATAGTCGACGAACTTTCGCTTGCCGCCTTGGGCCAAGAGAAATCTGGCCAGCGAATGACCTTGCGCATAGAGTGGCAAGATATCGCGAGGGTATTCCGTCATCGCGAACATGTTATTGAAGGCAATCCCCCGATCGGTCTTCAGGAACTCGATCAACAGACGCTCCTGCTTGCTTGTTTCGGCAACATGCTCCACCGTTGTGCTGGCACCCTCATCCGCCCAGCGCGGCAGGGGACGACCAAAGTGCGTCGCAAAAACGGTGTGGGTGATTTCGTGCGGCAGAACGCTGTCGAGAATCCGCTCGGCCGATCCCTGCACCGACATCGTCCAGCCGAACGGTTGTCCATTCTGAAACATGAACTGCGTCACTCCGCCAGCACCCAGATGGGATCCGGCATTGACGGTGATCGGGCACTTGTCGCGCCAGGGAGGCAGTTCGTGGCCAAGCCAGTCCATCGCCAAGTCGTGGCGCAGGTTTTCCGCGGTTTCGGCGACCTGTTTGGCAAGTTGTGGCGACGAGGCCGTCACGATGAAGTTCTCGGTGCGGTGTCCAGCGCCGAGTGAACCGAGGCAGGCTACCAATACGGCAGCGCGAATGAGGCGAGCTTCCATGCTCATGTCACTCCATTGACAGGGGGGTTGTGAGCGGTGCATCCTGCGACCGCGAGTGTGTGGCTCGATGCCGACACGGGGATGCAAACGTCGAGCCAATTGGAATCGCACACAGCGTGTACGAGGTAGGGTGGGCCTTGCAAACCGTTTGTCCAGCACGGTTTGGCCCACGGATTCCTTTCTTGAGGCAACTCCCATGAGTTGGGGCTGACCTTCCTGGTCAGCCAAGCCTCTGTAAGATTTACACAGAGTAACCGAGTTTAATGAAATTCACCAAGACGAGTCTGCCGCGAATCGGGACAAATCGGGTTTTCAAGCAGCCCCGTCACCGGTCGCTTGCAGCATTGCCAGCAGCGCATCATTGCCAGCAGGGAACTGCAATGTCGTCAAGTCTTCGCGAGCGACCCAGCGAAATGGAGCCGCCGGTTGCACCGTTGCCTGCCGCGGGTGGCAATCGAAAAACAGCAGTCGCACTTGACCGTGGGGATAGCGGTGCACTGACTCAGGAAACCTCCCCCGGACGTCGACCGCGATCCCCGATTCTTCGAAACACTCGCGGGCCGCGGCGGCCTCGGGAGTCTCGTCTGGTTCGACTTTACCCCCAGGGAATTCACTCAGACCGGCCAATGGGACGCCGTCTGGCCGGAGCCCGACCAAGAATCGACCGTTGAGCTCAACGACCGCAATGGCAATCAACATAGGCTCGTCACCCATGGAGCGGCTTTCTCCACCTGACTCGAGCGATTCGCTGGGGTTGCACTAATTGACCGAGTGCGATTCTGCAGCGCACACCCCGTCAGCGGGACAGGCACCTACTTCGCCACCATGCGGTTTTTCCGCGGTTGAAGCTAATGGGCGGCGAAAAACGAGCCGGTCCCGGATTGTCGCCGAACGGCACCCGGTCATCTAGCTCTTGGCCTCATCTAATAACCGCCCCGGCGAGCCCATCGCGTTGTAGCCGGCATCGACATGCACGATTTCGGCCGTGATCCCATTGGACATATCGGACAGCAAGAAGGCGCCGGTTCGACCAACTTCCTCGGGCGTGATGTTGCGATTCAGCGGGGACATCGACCGATAAAGCAGTTCCATTTCATTGGCGTGCCCCACCGCACTGGCGGCAAGCGTTTTGACCGGCCCGGCACTCAGCGCGTTGACTTTGATATTTCGCGGTCCAAGATCGTAGGCCAAATAACGCATCGAAGCGTCGAGTGCAGCTTTACAAATCCCCATCACGTTGTAACCGGTGACAATCTTCTCGCCGCCAAAGTAGGTTAGCGTCAGTATCGACGCACCGTCGTTCAACAGATCGCGGGCGGCATTGGCCGTCGCCAAAAGGCTGTAGGCGCTGATTTCCATCGCCATCTTGAAGCCGTCGCGGCTGGTTTTGATCGTCTCGTTGCGCAGGTCGTCGATCGACGCAAAGGCAATCGAGTGCAACATGAAGTCGATCTTGCCAAATGTCTCGGCCGTCGTTTTCATGACCGCGGCGATGTCGTCGTCATCCTGCACATTCATCGGGACGAGAAACTTCGCCTGATCGTGCCCGTCGGTGCACTTGGCGACGCGCCGGCGATTCTTCTTCCGCTCGTCGTCGGGCTTGTCAGGCAGGTGGGTAAATCCACACTCGCCGCCTTCACTCATGATCTGCTTGGCGATCGACCAGGCGATCGAGCGATCGTTGGCGACTCCCAAAATCAACCCTTTTTTTCCTTCGAACAGGCCCATCAGTCTCTCCTCATTTGCCGCAATGTCTCAAACAGATTTAAGAGGATATCCATTTTGCGACGTTTACACTATGTCTCCCAGCAGCAAACTGCGGATCACAACCACCACACGGAAAAAATTTGCCGAACTGAACACACTTACGTAGAATCCCGTATCCCAATGATGACACAACACGTAATGATGGTGCATATTTGACACCACAAGGGTAATGCCATGATGTCACCAACCGATGGGGATTCGCTGCTAGCTGGACTGCTGGAGGTCGCGAGCCACGCATCGTCACCTGGCGATTTTCTCAAGTTGGCTGCGCGGGAATTTGCCAGCGGATTGGGCTGCAGTTTTCTGGCGATGGCACGGTCCGAGCCGGACGGATGGAATATCCTGGCATCGACCAAACGTGGTCAGGCGCCGGGGGGCAGCCCGACAGTCTCTGCCGAGGTGTGTGCCGAGGCGCTGGACCGCGAGTCGGCCGTCGTTCGCGGCAGCACGTTTGCGGCGCCGCTGGGTACCGACAACATGGTCCTGACTGGCACGGCCCCCTCCGCGACCGAGCCTGACCTTGCTTTGCTGGCACAGGCCTGCGGCGCGGCGTTCGACCTGGTACAGCGGCGTGAAGCGGATGCACGGCACGTGCAGCGTCTGCAAGCGATTCTGGAAATTGCGGCCCAGTGGAACCAGACACTGGAAATGGATGCCTTATTGGAACGAATGGCGGAAGCTTCAACGCGGCTGCTGCGGGCCGAGCGGGCCAGCATTTTCATCTGGGATCGCGCCAACAAGATGCTTGTCGGCCGACCGGCACTCGGCGTCGAAGGGGGCGAACTACGAATCAGTGACTCAGTCGGCGTCGTGGGCCACGTCGTGCAGACAGGCGAATCGCGCCGCGTCGATGCGAAGGCGGGAGACCAGGAAATTGACCGTGACGTCGACAAACAATTGAGTTTTCACACCCGCAATCTGCTCTGCGTGCCGCTGCGTGGCACCGGCCGCGAGCTGTTTGGGGCATTCGAGTTGATCAACAAGCTGGACGGGGATTTTACCGCGGCCGATGAAATTGCCTTGACCGAATTGGCGGCCCACGCCGCCGTCGCGATTGAGAATACTCAGTCGCGACAACAACTGATCAAAGTCCGCGACCAGTTCGCCGACGAAGTCATGCAGGGCGCGCAATTGATCGGCGAATCACCCGCCATTGAAGCGTTGCGATCAACCATTGGCCGAGTTGCCAATACCGAATTATCGGTCTTGGTGCTCGGCGAAAACGGCACCGGCAAGGAAGTCGTCGCCAAACGAGTTCACTACCAGGGCAACCGGCGCAACGAACCATTCGTCGCGGTGAATTGCGCGGCGCTCTCGGAAACGCTGCTGGAGAGCGAGCTGTTTGGCCACGAAAAGGGGGCGTTCACCGACGCGCATCAAACGCGGATTGGAAAGTTCGAGTTGGCTTCGGGCGGCACCCTGTTTCTCGACGAAATTGGCGACATGAGCCCTGGCGGCCAAGCGAAACTCCTTCGTGTCCTCGAAGAGAAGACCGTGGTCCGCGTGGGAGGGTCGGTGCCGATCCACACCGACGCGCGGGTCATCGCGGCGACCAACCAGAAGCTGGCCGATCTGGTGCGTGCCAAGAAGTTCCGCGAAGACCTGTTCTTTCGTTTGAATGTGGTCACCGTCGAACTTCCGCCGTTGCGCGAGCGGGGTGACGATATCCTGATGCTGGCCGACCATTTCTTGCGTTCCTTTTGCGCCAAGGCGGGCCGCCCCATGCCACAATTCACGGCAGCCGGTCAAAAAAGACTCGTCGGCCACGCCTGGCCCGGCAACGTGCGCGAACTTCGTAACCTGATGGAACGCCTCGCCTACCTCTCGCAGAGTGACAAGATTGATGCCGACGAACTGGCCTTTATCCTCACACCCGACGCCCAAGAATCATCGTTGATGTCCCTGGACTTACCACTCGCCGAAGCGACCCGTCATTTTCAGGTCGAATACATCAAGAAACAGGTTGAACGCGCGCGAGGGAATATGACCGATGCGGCCGAACGCCTCGGTGTCCACCGGTCAAACCTGTACCGCAAAATGCGGCAGTTGGAGATCGAAGGGGCCGAAGCTGAGGACGCACAGTAGACGGGTGTCAACGAAGTGCTAGCGAGTCTGGAATTCGTTGTCGTCAACACAAGCTCGCTATGCAGCCATGATGTTGCGAACATTCTTGTCGCCGTAGGCATGGTAAGCAATGGTCCGTGGGGCAATCCCCAAAAAAACAGGCTCAACAATTCCTCGGCCGCGAAGCGACGGCAGGAAATTGACGACACGAAGACTCCTGGCCTCGTCTCACGGCTATTCGGCTCTGTGGCTCTGTGGCTAATCCGGGCAACAACCCAAAGCGACACCAGCCTGGATGATGCAACCGCCGCCTGCCGCCACGTAGGCCCCTGCCAGCACCTCAGAAATCCGTCAAGCTGCCTGGGAAACCATGTCGATAGTAACGATGGCGCGGATTTTGCGCGATGGGGAAATCGATCCGTTTGTGAGTGACCGGAAAATGTCTGCGTTGTTTAATGTCCTGTTCACGAACGAGTGCACCAGCACTCATCACAAGATCGCGCTCGACGCGCTCCGCCACTTGGAAGACGAGGACGCCCCGCTGTGGCGCAACCTGTTCCTGTATTACTTTGACGCGTATCTGGACGGTTCCAAAGCACCCGATAAGAAGTTCAAAGACTTTCGCAATCATGTCCTGCATGTCCAGGAAGATTATTGGGGCGGAGCCTGCGACAAGGCCAACGAATGGTATGTCCTGACCGTACGGCATCTCAAGCAAGGGGCCTGGAGCAAGGCGGCCTACGCAGCCGGCGTATTAAGCCACTACTTCACAGACCCCTTCATGCCATTTCATAGCGGCCAGTCGGAGGAAGAAACCCAGATTCATCGCGCGGTGGAATGGAGCATCACGAAATCGTACGAGGAACTCCAAAACATCCTGGAAGGCCAAGGCGGCTATCCCGACCTGGGCGCTGTCGAGGGTGACGATTGGCTTGCCGAAATGATTCGCGGCGGGGCGGAACTTGGGAACGCCCACTACCAGATGATTATTGATCATTACGACCTGGATGCCGGGGTCAAGGATCCGCCGGCTGGACTTGATCAAGAGATCAAAGACGCTGTTGCGGAGCAATTGGGGTTGGCCACCGTCGGCTTCGCCCGCGTCTTGGAAAACGCATTCGACGATGCAGACGTCGAACCCCCTAAGGTCTCCGTGACACTCGCCAAGTATCTCGCCACGCTGACGATCCCCATCGCTTGGGTCACACGCAAGATGACCGACGCCCGTGAACGTAAGATTGTCCTGGCCACCTACCAGGAATTGCAGGAGCACGGTCGCGTCGATCAGACGATGACGGACGATGTTCGAGAAGTTCGTCGCCAGCATGCCGAAGAAGTCCTGAACGTTTCCCTGGAGGAACTGAATCGTCGCCCACTAGGCCCCCTCGGAACCGCACATGGGCAGGGAAAACAAGCTCGACAGGTACCCACGAAACCCGTCGTACGGATCTCGCGCGAAACGTGCGACGAGCCCGCGGCAGGCGCCGCCGAGGATTCGAATTCCCGACGCCCTCGCGCCGCCGGACCACGGTTCTACTTGCGTCCCAAGGACGATGTTGTGGATTCGCCATCGATCGGCCCGAAGACCGCGAAACGGTTAGCAAAGGTCGGCATTACCACGGTCGGCGAGTTACTTGCCTGCGATCCAGCCGAGACCGCCAGCGCATTGGGCGTCCGTTATGTTGACGCAGAACTGGTCGAGCAATGGCAGGCGCAAGCCGGATTGGTTTGCCGCGTGCCGAACTTACGCGGCCACGACGCACAGATCCTTGTCGCCTGCGATGTTGCGGATCCAGACCAGTTGGCCGTCGCGGAAGTGGATGAACTGCTTGCCGTCTCTCAGGAATTTGCGCTCTCCCCAGAAGGAAAACGCATGCTGCGATCGTCCGGGGTTCCGGATCGCGACGAGGTCGAAGACTGGATCGAATGGGCGGCACAGGCTCGACCCATCGCAGCATGATCGGACAGCACCAGGCTGTTCGGAAGACACCTGTTTTTCCAACGCGTCGTCCCCGATCAGTTGGCCTGCCGCGGAACTGAATGCGGTTGCGGAGGGGGGAATGCATTGCACGGCAGCGTGGCGATGTCCAACCTAATTGCTGCGACGCAGGTTAATCTTGTGCGGGACGTTTTGTGCCACGTACCAATTCTTCCAGGCGGTCTTGTTATAGCCAAAGTTCACGCCCCGGTGGAGACTCGTCAGCGCGTGCAGAACTGGCTCGTTGCGGAACTCTTTTTCCTCGATCTTGGGGCCACCACCGGCGCTCAGCCCGCCGCCCTGATCGGAAAACGTGGGACTGATCCCGCCCGATCCTGAGCCGGTGAGCACTTTATGCTCGGTCACCAGGGCGTCGATCAAGGGGAGTGTGGCCGAGGTTGCATTGAGACGGGCCAAGCCGATCGCGGCCCGATGCACCATGATTCGCTCTGGATCTTTAAGACGACGCAGGAAATACTCCTTGGCACGTTGCGAGCCAACACGGGTCACTTCGTCGAGACATGCCTCCCGAACCTTGCCGTCCAAATCATCCATCGCGTGCCTCACCAGCCCGTCAATCGACACCGCATTGGGTGGCAATTGGCCCAGAATGTCGACATACAGCAGCTTGAGTTGACGGGGTTCTTTTTCATTGCCCAATTGTTCCACGAGTGCCATCGCGGCATATGGGTCACGGATGGCGCGAATCTCTTGCTCGCCCTGCTGCGCCTTGTCACGATTCTTGATGATCCAGCTTCGCCAAATCTTGAGTTTCTTCCGCCAACCGATGGTGATTTCATCTTCGGCATCATTGACTTTCTCGAGTTCCATTTCCTGCGGCAACCGCCAGGCACCTCGGTCGCGGACGTAACCGCGTTTGACCATGACGTCTTCCTGACGCACCCACTTGCCGTCAAGCTGGCTGTAGCCGAGTGCATAGCGTGATTCTTTATGCTCGGGATCGAGCTTCAGCACCTGTTCCAGATGAAACGTCCGTTGCTCTTCCAGCCGGGCAAGCTGGCAGCGACGGGCCATGTCGAAATGCGCTTCAACGGTGTTGGGAAGCGTCCGCAGCCGCGCTTCATATTGGCGCTCGATCGTGGTCTTTACCTCCACCCGATCAACCTGGTCTTCCGTCAGGGTCAGCGTGGCGCCCTGCCCCGCACGCACGATGTAACTTGCGCGCGGACGCTGATCGGGATTGAGCAGCGTCCCCTCAATACGTCCGCCGTTCGACAAATAAAACACGTCTCCCATTACGCTCGATGGTCCCAAGGCACAGAGAGCCACCCAAGCAAGAACCACTCCGCTGAGGGGCGTCCCAGGGATGCCGGTCCACCCGAGTCGGTCTGCAATGAATGTCAGGGGGATTCGTGAGGTCATGGTTCCACCAGGCGAATAGCACGTCGTGTCACCTTTCAGTATACGTTTGATCGGATGGATTCGCCCACTAAAACACCAAAAACCGACCGTCCAACGATCGCTTCGATGCCACCTCGCGCCAGCGTTTCAGCCTCAACTGTGGGGCTTTTCGCGATTCCTTCGGCCGCTCGGCGCGGGAGGTGTACCACCGCTCGATCAGACCAAAAAAAACCCTCGCGAACCAGCGGTTCGCGAGGGCCATGCGAATGGTCGAATTCCGAGCGGAACGCTCGAAACCTGGTTTAGTACATGTCGTGATCGCCACCATGCCCCTTGTGGCCATGGTCATCCTTCGGCTTTTCGGCAATCAGGGCGTCGCTGGTCAGCAACAGCGTAGCCACGCTGGCGGCATTCGCCAGTGCGGTCCGCGTGACCTTGGTCGGATCAATCACGCCAGCACTCACCAGATCTTCGTAAACGTCGGTCAGTGCGTTGTAGCCGTTGTTGCCTTTGCTGGCACTGACTTTTTCGCAGACCACGCCACCATCCTGGCCGGCATTCTCTGCGATGTGGGTCAGCGGAGCACGACACGCACGCAACACGATGTTGTAGCCCACAGCTTCGTCGGTGCTCAGACCTTCGGCACCCTTGACGAAGGTCGAAGCTCGCAACAGGGCGACGCCGCCGCCGGGTAGAATGCCTTCTTCAACGGCTGCTCGCGTGGCGTGCAGCGCGTCTTCGACGCGGGCCTTCTTCTCTTTCATTTCGCTTTCGGTTGCGGCACCCACGTTGACCTGGGCGACGCCACCGGAGAGCTTTGCGATTCGCTCTTCCAGCTTTTCACGATCGTAGTCGCTGGTCGCGTTTTCAATTTCGCGACGCAGTTGATCGATCCGAGCCTTGATTTCCGAGGTCTTGCCAGCGCCTTCGATGATCGTCGTGTTGTCCTTGTCGATGATCACTTTCTTGGCGCGACCCAGATCCGTAATCGGCATATTTTCGAGCTTGATGCCCAGCGATTCGAAGATCGCGGTTCCGCCGGTCAGGATGGCAATGTCTTCCAACATGGCCTTGCGGCGATCGCCGTATCCGGGTGCCTTGACGGCGACACACTGGAAGGTGCCCCGCAGGCGGTTGATCACCAACGTGGCCAACGCTTCGCCTTCCACGTCTTCGGAGACGATCAACAGCGGCTTGCTTTGCTGCATCACGGCTTCGAGCAGCGGCACCAAATCCTTGACGGTGGTCACTTTCTTCTCGACAACCAGGATGTAGGCGTCTTCAAGAACCGCCTGCATGGTGGTGGAGTCGGTCACGAAGTAGGGCGACAGGTAGCCGCGGTCAAACTGCATGCCTTCGACCCACTCGACTTCGGTCTTAAGGCTCTTGCCTTCGTCAACCGTAATCACGCCGTCCTTGCCGACCTTCGACATCGCTTCGGAAAGCAGCTTGCCGATTTCACGGTCGTTGTTCGAGGCGATCGAGGCCACATTGGCCATTTCTGCCTGATCCTTGATCTTGATCGACATCTTTTCCAGCCGAGCGGTGATATCCGCGACGGCCTTCTCGATGCCCTGTTTCATCTGGACAGGATTCACACCGGCCACGACCGCCCGCAGGCCTTCATTGAAAATCGCTTCGGCCAGAATCGTCGCCGTGGTGGTACCGTCTCCAGCGACATCGCTGGTCTTGCTGGCGACTTCCCGCACCATGCGGGCGCCCATGTTTTCGTACACGTCTTCGAGGTCGATCTCTTTGGCGACCGTGACACCGTCTTTGGTGACGGTGGGCGAACCAAAGCTCTTCTGCAGAATGACGTTTCGTCCCTTGGGACCAAGCGTGACTTTGACAGCACGAGCCAGTTTCGAAACGCCCTTGCGAATCGCTTCGCGGGCCTCTTGATCAAATGCAATAATCTTTGCCATGTTGTATGAACTCCTTGAGTTTCAATACAGTGTTGGGATGTCGCACGCGAGTGGCGAAGTGCGGTGATTCGCTAGTCTTCGATGACGGCCAGAATGTCATCTTCACGCATCAGCAGCAACTCTTCGTCGTCCAGGCTCAGCGCCTCGCCGCCGTAGCTGCTGAAAATCACCCGCTCGCCCACCTTGACTTGCAGGGCACCACGCGAGCCGTCATCCAGAAGCCGGCCATTGCCAATGCTGATCACCGTGCCGCGCGCAGGCTTGTTCTTGGCCGAATCAGGGAGCAAAATCCCGCCAGCCGTCTTGTCTTCCGATTCCTCGCGCTTAATTACGACGCGATCGCCAAGTGGTTGCAGTTTGACCTTGGACTTCTTCTTCGTAGCAGTCGCCATCAGTGTTTGACCTCCAGTTTTTCAAAATTCGTCTTATCGCAAGTAGCCGGCCCAACCGTCGGCGGACTGCGGCTGTCATAATTGCGCATTCACGGCGGAAAGCCCTTGTTAAGGCAATTCGCGCGCCAATTTCGGGCTCGTCGGACGCAAATCCAGTCGGCGACAAGATTTGGTGATTTCGAACATTTTTGGCTAGGCGGTTTTCGGCTCGCCTTGGCCGTCCCGGCCGCCGCCTGCCGCTGCCCCGCTGCCATTTTGGCAGCAGCCGATTGGCGACCGCCAAACGCCGGCCCGGCTTTCAGACCGAAGTTGGGGGGTATGTTGAGTTTAGCCGCGCGGCTGTACAAAATGGCACATCGTGAATCACGCGGCCGCAGGGAAAATAAAGCGGGCGCGGGGATTTGCTCGGTCGATCAACGGGAGCGAATATGACAATCAAAGTTGCCTGTCAATGTGGCGCGGCATTCGGCGCAAAAGACGAACTGGCTGGCCGCACGGTGGCCTGCCCAAAATGCAAACAACCACTCAAGATCGGCCCCGCGCCGGCAGCGGCACCCGCGCCCGCACCGGTCCCGAGCGGTGGGATGTCAGACCTGCTCGACGAGGCAGGTTTCGACAACGTGCAAGGGCCGCGCTGCCCTCAGTGTGCCAAATCCGTCCTCCCCAACGCCTTGCTATGCGTCAACTGCGGCTTCAATCTGCAGACAGGCGAGCGAGTCGCCGGCGCGGTCATCCAGGCCAAGGAAGATCCCAGCGGCGATAAAGCAGTCGCCAAAATGCTGCTCAACACGGCCTCCGAACGAATCGCCAACGAGAAACTGGAAGACAAAAAGACGCGGGCCCAAGGGGCACCGGTCTGGGTCTACTTCGTCGCCTTCGCCGGCGTCCTGGCATTCGTCGCCTGCATGCTGCTGATCCCCCGCGACCAGGCCTTTCGAGTCAATGGCACCGGATTGATGATTTTTGGAGATGTGATCATTCTCATTTATTCCATTCGAATGATCATCGTCGCGTTCCAGGAAGACATCAAATACGGCTTGCTCTATCTGTTTGTTCCATTCTACGCGTTGTATTATCTCTGCACACGGTGGAGCAAACTGAGCGGCTTCTTCATGATGATCCTGTTGGGCTACCTTTTCATCGGCATTGGTCTCGGCATGATTGCCCTCGCGCCGATGATGAAAATGAGCGACGAAAGGGAAGAAGTCCGCCTCGAACGACACCAGCCAATCTTGGCGAGCGTTGTCGCCGCGCGTGATGAACGGCCAAACGCTCGTGTGGCTCGAATCGACCTGGCCAAACCAGCAGCAGGAAACTTGGTATGAACCTGGGCTTTGTCTCCGCAATTCTGCCTGACCAGACGTTGGACGAGGTCGCAACATTTGCCGGCCAAACCGGATTTGAGTGCGTCGAACTGATGTGCTGGCCGCCCGGCGAAGCCGAACGGCGCTACGCAGGTGTCACCCATGTCGATGTGGTCGGCCTGGACCAACCGGGAGCGGATCTGATTCTGGCGACCCTCGGTAACGTCAACGTCGAAATCAGCGGTCTCGGATATTACCCCAACCCTTTGACCCCTGACCGAGAGGAATCACAGGCCTACATCGATCACCTCGGCACGATCATCCGCGCCGCGCCGCTGCTGGGTGTCGGTCGGGTCAATACGTTTGTGGGCCGCGACTGGACGAAATCGGTCGACGCAAACTGGCCTCGCTTTCTCGAAGTTTGGCGACCTCTCGTCGCCCTGGCCGAAGACCATGGCGTCAGGATCGGAATTGAAAACTGTCCAATGTCGTTCACGATGGACGAGTGGCCGGGGGGCAAGAATCTGGCAACCACCCCGGCAATCTGGCGGCGAATGTTTGAAGATATTCCCAGCCGCAGCTTCGGCCTCAACTATGACCCCTCCCACATGGTCTGGCAGCAGATGGACTACTTGGCGCCGCTGCGAGAATTTGCCGATCGGCTGATTCACATTCACGCCAAGGACGTGCGAATCGATCGCGAACGTCTGAATGATGTCGGGATCATGGCCACACCTAACGAATACCACACACCGAAACTGCCAGGGATGGGCGATGTCGACTGGGGGGCGTTCTTTTCTGTGCTGACGGACACGGGCTACGCCGGACCGGTCTGCGTCGAAGTGGAGGACCGAGCTTATGAAGGAACGCTGGAGCGTCGACACGCGTCGCTCCGACAGAGCTACGCATTCCTCCGCAACTTCGTCGCCTGATTAGCGACGCGCGGTGGGCGGCGGGCCACCACCTGGTGCGGTCCCACGATCAACTGGGCCCTGACCGGTCGCCGCAATCACAGGCAGCAATACACGCTCGCCGCAAAAGTGTTGATCATGCGCTAAATTGCCCCCAAGACGATGGCAAGCAAGAAACTGAGGTGCAGCCCCCACATGCACCGCAGCAAGGATCCGCGCGTTGCGAAACAGCTTGCGTGGGACCGGACCACAAATCCCTGGGGCTTGCCCCGTGAGACATCAACCGACACATCGTCGGTCTAAAGTATCGCCCGACTTCAAGAACCGCCGGCGAGACAATCTTCGGCACCGCAAATTCAACATCAAGTGAGAATTCCATGCGCTCGACCACCTTGACCTGCCTCCTCGCGATTGCCCTGAGCACCGTCGGTCTCTCCGGCGCGTCAGCGCAAGACGCTCCGCCGCAGGACGATCTTCGCCTGGACGCCCCCGCAGGCTGGAGCGGCGAGCAGATTGCGTTGCCGCCCGCCTTTGCTCGCGACATGCAACTCAAGGGAATCGAAGTGATTCGATTCGCGCCGGGCATGTTCGACGCCAAGTCGGCTTCCTTTTTTTCCTACGTGCTTGTGTTTCGTGTGGCTTCAGAACCGGAACTGAATCAGGAAGTCTTGCACCGTGAGATCCTGGCCTACTATCGGGGCTTATCCAAGGCCGTCTTGAATGGTCGCAACAGCGACCTCGCGCCGCCAGATTTCACTCTTCAGTTGACCGCGACCAAGTCGCAGACCGAGGTTCCGCGCCCGCCAGGGATGACGAGTTTCCACGGCGAGTTGAAGTGGCTGGAGCCGTTCGTGACTCGCCAGCCGCAAACCTTGCAGCTGGATTTTGAAACATGGCAGGATGTCGAGGCCAAACATCGTTACCTGCTGATCATGGCCTCACCACAGGCCGACACGGCACCGATTTGGACGACCATGAGAAAGATCCGTGCCTCCTTCCACAACGCAAGAAATGGTCGTTGATCGGCACGTTGCTCGAACCCAGCCGCCTAATCGGGACCTTGCTCGTCACCGGACTCGTTGGTCGTTTCATCGCCGCCAGAGTCACTGGCCGGCTTGACGTCAACCGCCGGTTCCAATGCACCGCCGGCCGGCCGGTCCGTGGCAACCTCTGGCGTCGACCAAAGCTCGCTCAGCCCTTGAAAGACGACGAAGAACGAAGGCACAAACAGCAGCGAGAACATGGTTGCCGCGACCATTCCGCCCACCACCGCCACTCCCACGGCCACGCGGCTGGCCGCACCTGCGCCACTGGCGATCAACAGCGGGATGAAACCCAGAATCGACGAGAACGCGGTCATCAAAATGGCACGGAAACGCAACTCAGCAGACAACGCGGCGGACTCGAGCAAGCTCTTGCCGTCGCGCCGTTGCTCGGCCGCAAATTCGACAATCAAGATCGCGTTCTTGCTGGCGAGCGCAACCAATAGCACCAAACCAATTTGTGAATAGACGTTGACGTCGGTCCGCGCAATCGCGACCGCCGCGATCACCCCGATCGCGGACAACGGAACCACCGAGATGACCGCAGCCGGACTTGTCCAGCTCTCGTACTGCGCGGCGAGGACCAGAAAGACAAAGATCACAGACAAAGAAAGAATGAACGC
>JAUIHJ010000797.1 GCA_030432015.1 bacterium | reverse complement strand
GTCGGCAAGGGGGGCAAGGACGGCGGCTGAAAGGCGGCCCCAATGCGTGTATAGCTGCGAATCCGCTGATCCAGTTCCAAGAGCTTACGCTGAAATGTCGACAGCTCACCGACATCCAGCTTGCGCGCGACGTCCACCTGCTTCTCGAATTCCATCACGCCGCCGCGAATCTCCTCGACGGAATAACAGTGGCTCTTTCGACGCGGCAATTCCAACAGGTCGAGGACCTCGAGATTATCGATCCGGAAGACCTTGTGCTTTTCTGCCGCGGAGGGTCGCGCGATCACGTCCATCAGCCAGCGAATCGCAGGATACCGCGTCGTCGTCAACTTATCGACCGACTCGACCACGACATAATGATCGGCCTGAGTTTCCTTTTCGATCATCTCGATGGCCGCATCAATGTCGCCGTCCAGCGCCTTGAGCTTCGTCGCGTCGACATCGGGCCACTTCTTGTGGAGGTCGGCGACGATTTGCGGCCATTGCTCTTGCAGCGCGTCACCTTCGATCCGACCGCTGAACGATTCGCGGCTGCGGATCACGCGGAGGGTGTTCCGTGCCAGGGTATCCATCGGTTTAACTCGGCCGTCGGCAATCACCGGCAACTCGCCGAACGCCTGCAGATCCATTTCATTGACGGCCGCATCCGGCCGGTTCGCGGCGCGCGAGAAGACGATGGCGAAGAGCCCCACACAGAGCACCGGGACCGCGATCGTCGCCCACTGCTGGATGCTCCTTGGTGACGCCGGCACGGCCGCTTGAACCGGAGCGTCGGCTTGGCGTTTGCCCGCCTTGCCATCAGGGCTGGCGAGCGTTGCCGCCACGGCTGACTGAGCGGCAGAACCGGTGCCGGATTCGCGTCGCTTGAGAAATCTCAACAGGACGGAAAGAAAATGGGCCAGCAAGCCCGTCGCGGCCAACATGCAGGCAACATAGGGGATCATCCAACCCGAGTTGGTAACGACCGACAGGGTTGTCGACTCCTGGCGAAACTGTGGCGGACCGGCATAGCCGGTTTGATAGATCGTTTCGCCGGCGTAGCGTAACGGGTTGTTCATCCAGATCCGTACGTTACGGTCAGTGCCCCGTTCCGCATCGACCAAACGCACGTCCGAGGAATAGTTGCGCGGCGTGCTGGTCCCCAGATAATCGTCCTTGCGAACGTCCATCAAGGTCACGGCGTAGGGCTTGTAGCTACGTTCGAATCGTAATGAAACGTGATAGGTGTCATCGCCAAGGGCGACCTCTTCATCAACATCCTGTGAGGACGCGATTTGCGAAAGCAGGTACGTCCCCAACTCCTGGCCGTCTGTCTTGGACCGGATCTTCACGTACGCGGCAGCCAGATCGACCGCCGAGCTGCTCGCCCCACTGGCGGCCCGCACCGGCTTGGCGACAACCTTCAATCCGGTTCCGTCGGTCGCCAAATTCGTTTCATCCGGTTTGACGTCTTCGAGATTTGCATTCTTATAGTACGTCAGGACCTGCAGATCGAAGGGCAGGTCGTCATGGTGGATAACGCCCTGCGCGTCGACATACGGCGTACTGCTGAACCAGTCTTGGAGTCCGCTACGCACGTAGCCGAGCCCTTCGAGTTCGCCTTTGGACAACCGAACGCTCTGCAGCAACAGGGCTTGCGGAACAACGACGACAAGATCCTTGGTCGGGTCCTGGGAGTCAACAATCGCCAGTTCCGTGCGGCGAATGTCATGGGCGAACGAAACCGTCGCCCCCTCGTCGATGGTCATCTGTTCTTCGACATCGTACTTGGCAACCCAGAACTGGCCAAACATCAACAGGCCGACACCCATGTGGATCAAGACGATTCCACCACGCCGCTTGAATAATAGAATGCATCCGGCCAGCAGCACGCCCCCAGACAGACCACCTTGAATCAATTGCCAGAGGATCCGCATACCGGAATCCCCGAGGTAGGCGCCCTCGCCAGCCAGAAAAAGCCACGCAGCCAGGCAAATTAGAATCAAGGATGTAATCCCGAGCGCCACGCGTTCGATGTGCCGTTGTGCATCGGCCAGCGGCAAGGTAATCGCCCCCATCAACGCGCCGACGCCTGCCGCAGCCACGGACAGCTTGACCAGCAACCAGAGCGTCGTCCAACTGACCGGCGCGTCCCCCTGTAAACCCGTCATGTTGTGACCACTGAGAATCACCAGCGACGTCAACACGACGCCGACCGCCAGCACGACAAGCCCAACCACAAGGCGTTGGCCCTTGGCCTGCACTTTGAATCGCACAACATGGGCGGAAACCAGATTCAGCACCAGCAAGGCACCGATCGTGGCACCGCCAGGAAACGGAAAGCCGAAAGGTACATTCTGCAACTTCGGAAACCAGGAACGCGGGAAGAACACCTGAAACTCGATCCAGGCAAACCAGGACAGAAAGTAGCGGTCCATCACTTCCCACATGTCCATATTGACTTGCGCCAATGTGCCCACCAGCACAATCACAATGGACAAAGCGAACAACGCGACGGTCAATCGCAGGGACGCCAATGGGCGCAGACATGCGGTGACCGCGGAGAGCACCGTGCCGAACGAGTCCATCATCGCATCGTGCGACTGAGCGCCTGGATCTTCTGTGGTGATTGAGGCCATATCGGTTTCGTCTTTTACGGGTTTGTCGGAAAATCGTGGGTCCGCATCGGCTTTGCTTATTCGAATTGAATCGACTTGAAGAACGATTCGAACCGGTCGCGTTCCGCTAAGGCCAGATCATGGTCGCCCTGCAGCTTGATGAACCATGCCATGCCCTCGCGAAAAGCCACCACGCCCAGGATCGCGTCCTTGGCGCCGATCAATTGCACATACGCGCCGGAAGCGCCGTCGATCGCGACCTCTTCGCTGTCCCCCTCGAGCTCCGTCGCGGTGACCGGTTCGAGCTGAATCTGTCCTCGCCAGCGATTGATGTTGATCAATAAGGACGCTGGATCGCCCGGCATCCGCGTGACGGTGATTTCGACCGATTTGTCACCCTGCTCGACGGTGAAGACCGCTTGACGCCGGATCTGAATTCCACCGCGGGAAACAACCAATTCGCCGGGCGTCCAACCGTCGGGAGTGTCAAACTTGATCGAGCCGCCGGCCACGGTCGCCGCGCCAGGAGCGACACCACCGCCTCCGGCGAACGGCGCTGCGCGGCCACCTCCGGCAAACGGTGCGGCCATCGGCATGGTCGAACCGCCCCCGAGGTTTCCTTGCAAGTTAACGATGGTCACCTCGGCTCCGTTGAGATCAAACTGGGTGGACGTGCGTGGCAACTGGTCCGCACTAATCGGCCGCAGCCCCAATTGCCCCCGCCAGCGATTGACGTTGGCCAATACATAGCCCGTGAGATCCTCGCCGGGGAGTCCCAGCGGCGTGATTGTCAATTCATAGGGCCCCCCTTCGCCATCGACCTCCAAGGTGGCAAAGCGGGTCGACATCGGGCCGCGGGGGCCGGTCTCTTCCTTGCGCCGCCAATCTGCGGGGG
>JAUIHJ010000796.1 GCA_030432015.1 bacterium | reverse complement strand
GAAAAATATGTGCTTGGCTGACCTGAGTGTAGTCACGCCGGCGGTGATCGATCCGCTCGCGTGCCTGCTCGCGTGCCAGTTGCAGGATTTGCTGTTCCGCTTCGGCATTGGGGTAATTGATCCGGACATGCATCAGAAAGCGATCCAGCTGTGCTTCAGGTAAAGGGTAAGTGCCTTCCTGCTCAATCGGGTTCTGCGTTGCCATGACTAAAAATAAAGACGGCAGGGGATAGGTCGTGCGGCCGATGGTAACCTGCCGTTCGCCCATGGCTTCCAGTAAAGCCGATTGAACCTTGGCCGGAGCGCGGTTAACTTCGTCAGCCAGGATGACATTATGGAAAATCGGACCCTGCTGAAACTCGAACGTGCCGACCTCCGCGCCTTCGCGTGTGAGACGATCTACGTCGGCGCCGCGGCCGGTTTGGCGAGCCTGGCCTTGGCTTGGACCTCGGCCACGTCCTGGCCCCAATTTGTGGCCGCGGTCGTTGCGTTTGCTTTGATCTATGGCGTCGCCCTGGTGGCGATCTCCCGCGCGGCCCGGTCGGAAGCAGCTCGCGTCGTGAGGCGCGTCCAGGTGCTAGCTGGGGCCGCCCTGGTAAATCAGGCTTCCGGCGGATCTGCCGGATAGGGTATGATTCGGCCGCCGATGTCGCAGTACCCCCGCGGGACAACGGCGTTGGGATCACGGCCCTGCCCTGCACAATGGCGAGATGACGGCCACGGAAGGCTTTCGCGCAGGCAAGCATTCGGACGCCATGCCGATGTCGCACTGACTCGTTTAACAGGTTCGTGCCCCGTCACGTTTATTGCACGAATGAGAAAGGACTCTCATGAACGCATCGATGACTTACCGGTCGCGAATCTATGATAGTTATGCGTCGCGTTTTCAGCATTCAAACACCACGTTTGATGTCCAGCAGGCGTCGAACTGGGGGCGTGCCTACGACTGGTTTCTGCGCGGTTGGATGCCCGCGAAGCAGGACGCCGCAATTCTCGATCTCGGTTGCGGCAACGGCAAGCTGCTCCATTTTTTCCAGTCGCGTGGCTACTCCAACCTGACCGGCGTCGACGTCAGCCCGGAGCAGGTTCGCCTGGCCCGCCAGGTGACCGACACGATTCACGAAACGGATGTCCTGCAGTTTCTCGCCTCGACGCCCGGCCAATTCGATCTGATTACGGGAATTGATATCATCGAGCACCTGGTGAAAGACGAGGTGCTGGCGTTTCTGGATGGCTGCGCGAGCGCCTTGCGACCCGGCGGACGGTTGATTTTGCAGACTCCCAATGCGGCGACGCCTTGGGGCGCCGAGCTGCGCTACGGCGACTTCACCCATGAAGTCTGCTTTCAACATCATTCGCTGTCCCATCTATTGGAACTCTGCGGAATCGGCAGTACAGAGACGCGCGAGATGGGCCCGGTACCTTGGGGATATAGCCTGGCCTCGACAGCACGCTGGTGTGTCTGGCAGACGATTCGCGCAGGCCTGCAAGTCTATTGCCTGGCCGAAACGGGTCGCCCCGGCAAGGTGTTCAGTCGCGTCTTTCTGGCGTCGGGGACCAAGTCGCCGTCCGCCGCAATGCGGGAGGCTGCCTAGTGTTGGTCCATAGCGCCAAGCGCGTTATCAACGGGATGCTGCGGCGGGTCGGCCTGCAAGTCATCAACGCCAACTGGGGACCCCGCGGGTTCGCCACGACGTTGAAGCAGCTTGGCCGCTGGGGCGAAACACCTCAGGTTGTCATCGACATCGGCGCCGCGACGGGCACGTGGTGTCGCGAGTGCCTGCAGGTGCTACCCGATGCGGAATATTTCCTGATCGATCCCCTGGCCGAAAATCAGCCGCACTTGGAAGCGCTGGCGGATCAGTATCCGAGCGTTTCGTATTGGCTGGGGGGAGTCGGAGCCTCGCCCGGCCAGCAGGCGATCTGGGTGCACGGTGACCAATCCAGCTTTCACCAGAGTGAGTACAGCCGCGGCGCCGCGGCGGCGTGCACGGAAATCGAAGTACGGACGCTGGATTCGTTTCTGGAATCCGGTCAGATTCGGCCCCCCAATTTCATCAAGGCCGACGTGCAGGGCTACGAGTTGGAAGTCTTGCAGGGCGCACGGATGTGCCTGCAACACGCACGCATGCTCTTGCTCGAGTTGTCGATCCAGGAAATCTATGACGGTTCGCCGCTGGCACATGAGGTCATCAGCGATGCCGGTAAACATGGCTTTCGCGTCTACGACATCTGCAGTTACGCGCAACGCCCGCGCGACGGCCAACTGGCACAATGCGACGTGATGTTTCTGCGAGCCGACTCTCCGGCCTTTCAATATCGTGGCTGGGCCTGATCCCCAACACCGCTTCATCAGGAGAACGCCGCTTGATTTCTCAGACCCTCAGACGACTGGCGCGGGCCACGATCGACTACCCGTTAGAAACCTGCCTGACCGCGCGACAGCGGTTTCGCATCGGGCGCCACATCCTCGACCGCGCGTTGGGTGAAAACAACTGCGATGCCAAGTGCAACGGCGAGTCGCTGGTGATGCGCCACGCCTGCCGGCAACTTGCCGGCCAACAGGCCGTGGTGTTCGATATCGGTGCCAACGTGGGCGACTGGTCCCTGGAGATTCGACAAGGCCTGGAAGACGCGTCAACCATCTATGCGTTCGAGCCGTGTCGTCAAACCTACCAGCGGCTGTGCGAACGCGTCGCAGAGCAAACGACGGCCGTCGACGTCGTCCCGATCAACGCTGGCTGCGGCGACGCGCCCGGACACGCCTCACTCCATGTCCACGGAGCCTTGGCCGGATCCAATTCGCTCTTTGACCGCCAGACGCTGCGGGACGCGCGGCCGCAGGAATCCGAGGTCGTCGTCATCCACCAGGTTGACCGGTTCTGCCAGGAACACGGGATCGCAGCAATCGACCTGATGAAGCTTGATGTCGAAGGCGCGGAACTCGACGTCCTGCACGGCTGTCAACATCTTTTGGCCGAGCAGAAGATTGGCTGCATCCAGTTCGAATACGGTGGGACCTGGATTGATGCCAAACGGTTTCTCGCGGAAGCGTTTACGCTCCTGCAAGGCGCCGGGTATACACTCGGCAAGATCTTTCCCGACGGCATCGCATTCCAGCACGCTTACGAACCATGCCACGAGAATTTTCAATACGCCAATTGGCTGGCGGTGCGTGACGACTGGGTCTCGCGCTTCACGCGTCGGTCGTAACTCGCATCGCAACAACCGCAGATCGTACACGCGACGCCGCACAACGGTTCGGTGACACAAGGCAGCAATGGCTATCTCCCAATTAAATTCCTTGCTCAAGCGGGTCGGCCCGATCGCCGCGATCAACGGCGGTGTGAAAGCTCGACTGGGGGAACGTCGCGCCGCAGCGGGGCTCAGCCGGTACCGTCGAGCCGCCCGCAGACGCGGTATCCCGGACCTCGATGAAGGCCAGCTGACCGAACAACTTCGCCGTCGACTTGCGGCCCGCCGCGGTCATCGA
>JAUIHJ010000795.1 GCA_030432015.1 bacterium | reverse complement strand
CTTGACGATTCGTTTTTCGATCTTCTCGACATTATTGAACCGAACTCTCCCGATCGCTGCGTCACATTCGCCATTGAATGCTCGCAGCATCAAGCGAATTTGTTCATCAACCATCTTTTGGCCCTTTGCAGCGCTTCCCTCAACCTGCCATTCTGTGTGGCATACTCCTGCTGTCTTGTTCTTGATCATCTCTTTCTGCTGGCGAATCTTCGCATTCATTTCTTGCTTGTAGTCATCTGGAGTATCGAAGTCGTAGCGACGTTGGTAAAAACCGACCTCCTGCAATTCAGCGACTTCCTCGACCGACGCAAGTTCCCGGCGCATCGATTCGAGCTCCTGGTTGAACTCGCCCAGCATTTGCTTCGCTTCCGCTGCCGACTTCACGACACCAGTCACCTCCATATATTTTCTTAGCTGTTGCTTCTGTAGGGCAATGCTGGATTCCAGGCTCTGCGATTCTGCCTGCAGCTGTTTCGTATCTTTGTCGCATTGCTGACGAAACTGATCCAAATCGTCGATTGAGTCATACTTGGCCAGGAGGTTGTTTGCCCGGTTCCAGACGATGATTACCCCTACAAGGCCAGCAAGGAGAACAACGATGATGAAAATCAAGATGGCAGTCATTTACGGTCTCCAAAGGTGCGCGCCGAGTGCTGACATAAATGTGCTCGTGTCGGCGAGTAAATGCACAAATGCACTTGAAGTGTGCAGCGTCAAGTCTGGCCGGCACGCTTCGGTTGGCCCGCCATTGCATTTCGGCACAGCCGCGATGCCCCTGCCCGCCCATCACACGACGATACGTCTTAATGTCGCCCCCTCCTGTAGGTGGGAAGGCTCCCGAAGAGGATAACGGAACTATCTGCGCTACGCAAATCGCGGGGTGGGATCTTAACGCAACACTGCAAATCTGCTGCGGTTCGGAGCTGCGAAAGAAAGGGTGTAGGCTACACCCTTTCGCGCCCAATTCGTGTGATTGTTGCGATTTCTGCGAATGCAGAATTGCCGCGTCACACTGGAAAACAAGCGGTTTCCGCGATTGGCTGGAATGCCCGTTTCGTTTAGAAGTCCGCTGCTCTATCCAACTGAGCTACGGGCGCTTGCCATTCATGGCGGTTGCCTGCAATTTCGAGCTGCAGGACTTGGGTCTAAAAGGTGCCAGCCACCGCGCTAACAGTGGCTGGCGTGCGGTCCTGACCGTCTTGACTCGGGGGACCGCAGGGCCAATTCTAGCCGTTGGGACCATAAAAAACAGCGGCCCAACGTACTCGTGTGCAGCGGCAAGCATCGTTCAGTCTGCCGACCCTTCGGATTCGCGAGCGATTTCGGCCCTGACGGCACCCCGCCTAAGGCTCGGTTTCGCCGGCATTGCGCGCCGCCTACCGAAGTCGTGTCGCCTGGCCGACACGACCCAGCCCGTCGGCAAAAACCAAGTCTTTCGCGGAAATCGTTCGTACGACCAGGGAAATTGTCTGGTTGACGCGATCCAAACGTGTGGAGGCGGTGACGTGCGTCGTCAACGTTCCTCGCACAACCTTCCAGGTGCCCGACGAGACCGGTGTTTGCACGAATACCGTATGGAATGTCTGGAGATCGCGCGCTTCGCGGTAACTGCGAAACGTCCCGTCGCGATTAAACGTGATGTCCAGCAAACCCGACCCGTCGTTCAGCCGCCAGGTTCCGATCAGCAGGTTCGCCACGTCCCCATCGGTTAGCACCTGGGATACTGGGGGTGTTGGGGCTGCCGGCGGCGCCGGGTTGGTGGCAGCGGGTGACGGCGCCGGATTGCGCGGTGGCGGCGGCAGATCGACCAATTGCAACTCTGCCGGACTACCGGTGTCGCGTTCCAAGACCATCATCATCCGGCGTGAGCCTTGGTGTGCGGAGAAGTCCGTAGGCGGCGCTGTCAGCGCGGGGATTCCCAGACAGACCACCAACCGCTCGTCATCAAAGCGATAGATTCCGCGGCTCTCGACCTTCTCTTGTGCCACGACGACAAGCTGTTTCGGATACGTTGCGGGGTCGATCGAAAACGTCTTGATCCGCTTCGTGCCCTCAAGTCGGTTTTCGAATATCAGCCCATTGTCGGCGATCTCAACGCGCCCGCCCGACGGCAGCCAAGTCTTGATCTGGTCCGGTGGAATCACCGTTCCGTCGTCTACCAATTCAACAATTCGCCACTTGCCCCGTAGTCGACGGAGTTCCGCATCGGGGCCGGCTGGCTGCGCTTGGACGACCGAACAAGCCAAACTGAGGACAACGAGCGTGCTGCAACGCCACGAGATGAGATGCATCGGACAGAATCCTTTCGGCACAGTTGACAATCCATGAAGACAATTTATTCAAGAGGGGCGCCTCGCCACGCGGGAAGGCGCCCCTGTTCGCCTGATTCTCCGAGAAACTCGGCGAATCATCAAGTACAATCGCTGTCCCTGGATCGTCGATCGAGGAAGACGGCGTTTAGGTCTAGCCCATCACTCCAATGTTGATGTAGGCATGCACATGCGGAGCACCGCGGAAATGCCACACGAACGCAGGGCCCTCGACCCGCCACATGTCCCACACCTTGTCGTCATCCAAGTCCTTGTCCTGGAAGAATGCCATATGAAGTTTGTCTAATCCACCGCTTGCCTTGAGGACGCGAAAGACCTCCGTAACGTCCTGTTCGCGGTACGGCGCCAACAGTGTTTTCAGGACGGACTCGACCAATTCTTTTTGGTCCGGCGAGAGTTGACCAACATTCACACCAGGGAACGAACCGCCCTCACCTTGCACCTTCACGCGCGTTTCCGGCGGGGCTTTGGGGACCAACGCCTGTTTTGCCTGGTCCGCGTCAAGCGCATGAAAGACTTCATTGACGCGTTTGGTCTGATAGTGGAACAGGTTCTGTTTCGGGTCGGACTCGCCGTGTCCGTAGACGATCGGCCCACCGAAGGCGATGTTGTCCTGCGAGTTGCCGTCGGCGCGCAGCGTGAGATGGCGGCCGGTCAATTCCAACTGAAACGCCTTGTCGTCGGGCTCGCCGAAGATCGCGATGTGATATGACTCGAAACCCTTGGCGCTGTCGGCGAGCATCTGCTTCTGTAACAGTTCGTAGCCATCGCCGCTGGTGGTCTCGTGCACAACCTTGTCGATGAGCTTACGTTGGTCCGCAGTGTAGAAGTCGCTGCCGATCGTTGGTTCGGTAATCGCCCAGTTGGCGTTGATGCGGCTGCGGAGTTTGTGGTCGACCGGCATGCAGATGACCTTGCGTTGGTCGTCCGTCAGCGTCTCGTAAAGGTGTTTGACACTGGACTCTGATGCGGCGGGGGCGGCGCCGTGCGCCAGCGGTGTCCCGCCCGCCAGTTGGAGGCCAGCTCCGACCGCCAAGGTGGTGGCACCGGCTTGCTTGACAAACTCACGACGGTTGACCGAGTTTTCCTGGCAATCAGGGCATGATTGTTCACGCATTGGGTTGAACTCCGCGGATTAAGGGGTGGGACATTGGAGGAAACTTCACCTAGCACTG
>JAUIHJ010000794.1 GCA_030432015.1 bacterium | reverse complement strand
CTCGGCGAGTACCCGAGGCTTGATCGGTGGCGCCGCTGGCGGATTGGCGAGACGTCGACCGCGTATGTTCTGGTCGCTGCGGCGCTGATCAAACGGATGCTCGTGGTGGTCAACAAGGAGAGCTTAGAGCTGACGCGTCTGGCCACGCGAAGTCGTTTTTCATCGCGTTGGGTCGAACCGCCGCTGACCGAGCGACAGGAGCTGCTCCAATAGCTGAGGATGCGCCTGTGCGACGGATGCGAATCTCCGAGTCGCGCTGGTGGTCAGTGCCGCAGGCACTCGTATCGAAGTTGTGCATTTGCTAATGCCGCAGGCGTGTCAGTTTCTAAATGGCCGAGCGCGATTCAGCAGCGCACACCCCGTCAGCGGGACAGGCACCGTTTTCGCCGATAGGTGGTTTATCCGCAGCAGAATCTAGTGGACGGCGAAAAACGAGCCGGTCCCGGATTGTCGCCGAATTGCACTCGGTCACTTAGCTGGGCTTGCGTCGAACAAAGAACGAGGTTCCTGCAAATACAAGTCCACTGGCCATAATGATCAAGCCAGTGTTGCGGTAAGTCGCAAATCGCGCGGAAATCATCCGCGCCTGCACAAACGGTGAGGCGCGATGGTCTCCCAGTCCCATGTGTCGGGACGAATTCCACATGTTGAAAAGCTCCTCCGGTGGTGCGGAGTCGATCTCTGCCACCCAGGCCGCGACTTCGTCTTCCGGCGGTAACTCGAAGCTGACTGCCTGGACCGAGTTGATATGCATGAACAGTGCCACGCCCGCGCCGATGAAGGCGAGAAACATTCCGCCGACGAAGATCAACCCTGCGGCGGGATTCCATTCGTATCCTCGAGCGGCGTCGTCGACACCGTGCGGAGCCAATTCGCGGATCGCACGAAGTGAGGGGACTTCGAGCTGCTTCCCGCAACTGCAGATGACGGTGTTGCCCGCCTGGTTGGTTTCGACAGGCGTGGTGGCGCCGCAGTCACACGGCAAAAGGTATTGAGCGGCCATAAGTCAGATTCATGCTGGGGCAGCGGAACCGCGGTTTGCCCACCAGGGCAAAGTGATTCCGCCATCAATAAGCAACGTTGCGCCCGTGGTGTAGTCGTTGGTGGGATCGCAGAGAAATAGGATTCCTTTGGCCATTTCCTCGGCGGTTCCCAGTCGTCCGGCCGGAATGGACTCGGCAGCCCGTTCCAGGGTTTCCTCGCTGGCAAACTTTCGTTCACCGGGAGTATCAGTCCAACCGGGCTGAATCACGTTGATACGAATCTTATGCTCGGCCAGTTCAATCGCCGCCGTTCGCGCCATATGGTCGAGGGCCGCCTTGGCCATGTTATAGGCCATTGAATTTGGAACTGGAACAAAGGCATGGGGCGAACTTACGATGGCGATGGCGCCGGCCGATTCTTGCTCGATCATCTGATTTGCGGCCGCCCGCAGCAGGTACAACGCACCCCACATCGTGACGTCAATCGTGCGGTGAAAGTCCTGCATGTCGGCCGTGCGGAACGGCTCCCTGACGCTGTAGGCGGCATTACTGACGGCAATATCCAGCCTGCCGAACTCTGATACGGCGGCCTGCACCAGGCTTTCGACGGCGGTTTGGTCGGCCACATCAGCTTCGACGGCGATCGCGGCGGACCCCTCGCGACGGATCTGTTCGACCACCTCGCCGGCGTGCTCGGGATGCGACCGATAGTTCACAACCACCTTGGCGCCAGCCTTGCCCAGTGCCAGGGCCGTAGCCCGGCCGATTCCCATGCTAGCTCCGGTAACGACCGCAACCTGTCCTGCTAAATCTATACTAGGCATCATGTTCTGAATGAGGTGACATTCGATGTTTGCGAACGATTTGGATCAACGCCAAGCCTGCATGCTACGTCGTTTGAAGGCGTGAAACAAGGACGTCTGACCCCCTGCAAGGCGAAACGTAAGTTGGCGGCGAACCGGTGTGTGGCGGGCCGCCGGTCCCCGCCGCGCGCCGCGGCCCCCAAAGATCTCGGAAATCTTCGGACCAAAAGTCTAGACCTGTCGCTGTGGGTAGTTAAAATTTAGGCACTCAGGCAGTTGCACCGGGCGCTGCTTAATAAAGAAATCGCCGGCCGGGGGGTGATGAAAGCAGTGGGGGTGAATTGGAGTGTCCATTCACTTTTCAAACAACATCGCGCCGAAGGCCGTCCATTGTCTTCCCCGAGTTGTTTAGTCAGCATCCCCACCATCGTCCCCGACCAATTTGACGCACACCCCTTAATTGGTCCCACGCCTGACGGTTTGGTAAAGCTAGGTTGACTTTCGGTAGCTGTCGTTAGTTTCCCAAACGCAATCTTTTACCAATTGCTTTGACGAAGAGTGAATGCCATCAAAGAGGTGGTAGAGTTTCGAGATTCGCCAGCGTGTGAATCGCCACGTTTGAAATGTACTGTTTGCAGATCACGGTTGGAAAGTCACAGTGCGTCGCGTTTATGACCGCAATGAGTTCGGTCTTCGTGCTGTGGAATTGACCAACGCCATCCGTTGCAGTTGGTCAGCTTGTAGGCCCTAGTGAAGGAGTACTGTCTTGTTCGACACGTTACTCGATGATTTTGAAGAAGATGTTTCACGTACTGATGATGAAGATGGTTTTCAAAAACTATCTACGGTTACCGTTGATGAAGACGAAGGAGAGGCAACAACTGAGCAGACGGATACGACGGCCGTCGAAGAGGTCGACAAGAGTGAAGAAGATGATTTCTTGCTGGCGGCCGAGGAAAGCGAGTCATGGTCTGACGACCCGGTTCGCATGTACTTGACGCAGATGGGCGAGATTCCCTTGTTGACACGTCAACAGGAAATCGAGCTCGCCAAGAAGATCGAAGTGACGCGTCGTCGATTCCGCACGAAACTGCTCGAATGTGATTATGTCATTCAATCGGCCTTTAAGGTCCTCAAGCGCGTTCACCTCGGGGAGCTCCCCTTTGACCGCACAGTGCAGGTCTCAGTTACCGATCGCCTTGAAAAAGACCAGATTCTGGGCCGTTTGCCTCATAACCTTTGCACGCTAGAAATCCTCCTGAAGCGCAATCGCCGTGATTACAGCATTGCGAGTAGTCGGTCGCAGCCGAAGAGCAAGCGCCGTGCGGCCTGGGAACGCCTGTCCCATCGTCGTCGTCGCGCCGTTCGCTTGGTTGAGGAACTCGGCCTCCGCACCCAACGGATCGAGACGCTAATTCGGACGCTCGACGATTTCAGCCGTCGTGTGGACGACTTGAAGTCGCGAATTGACGCGCATAAGAAGGCGCGCGGTCCTGCGGTCGAACGTGCCAAGTGGTTGCAGGAATATCGCAACATTCTGATTGCGACCCAAGAGACGCCTCAGAGTCTACGTAATCGTGTGGCCAACCTGAAAACGGTCTATGCCGAATATCAGCAGGCCAAACGAGAACTGTCTGAAGGAAACTTGCGGTTGGTCGTGTCCATCGCCAAGAAGTATCGGAACCGTGGCTTGAGCTTCTTGGACCTGATCCAGGAGGGCAACGCGGGACTGATGCG
>JAUIHJ010000042.1 GCA_030432015.1 bacterium | reverse complement strand
GTAACTCAGCGGATAGCGAGGCTGTTCAGCGGGCGTTGGTTTTCGTTTCACGCTGCCAAAACCTAGAGTCAGAACACAATACGACGGCCTTCCCGGTGAAGAACCCCGATGGTGGCTTCTATTATACAGTCGCGGCAGGTGGCAGCAGCCAAGCGGGAGAAACGGCGAACGGTGGACTTCGCAGCTACGGTTCGATGACCTATGCCGGTCTCAAGAGCATGCTGTACGCTGGCGTTGGTCCCGATGATCCGCGTGTGAAGGCTGCCGCGAAGTGGGTCAGCGAGCATTATGACCTGAAATCGAATCCGGGACTGGGAACTGCCGGGCTCTTCTACTACTACCATTTGTTTGGCAAGGCGCTGGACGCGATCAGCGACGACACGCTCATCGACGCGGCAGGTAAAGAGCATAAGTGGCGGATCGAACTCGTTGCCGAGTTAGCCTCGCGACAACAGCCTGATGGTTCGTGGATCAACGACAACGATCGCTGGTTTGAAGGCGACGCCAACCTCGTCACGGGCTACGCCCTTCTTGCACTCGCATATTGCGAACCAGCCAAGGCTGAGTGATTCGTATCCAGCGGCGACTTCACTGCCAACCATCAATCTCTTAGGGAACCTCGATGCAAATGAAACGACTCTCTCGAAGATCTGCGTTTACGCTCGTTGAATTACTTGTTGTCATTGCGATTATTGGAATCTTAGTCGCGTTGCTTCTTCCAGCCGTCCAGGCCGCGCGCGAAGCGGCGAGACGGATGCAGTGCAAGAGTAACCTGAAGCAACTCGCATTGGCCGTTTTGAACTATGAGAACACCTACCGCGCGATTCCCGCAAGCGCGGTCGTCGACTTGAGCGTGACGGCGACGGGCAACAATGGTTCCTGGGGAGTTCACGGACGCATCATGCATTTCCTGGAGCAAGGCAACTTGTACGATCAGGTAGACATCAACACGGCTTGGGACTTTCAGCAACCGATTGATGGGTTGGGCATTCCGACATTCGCCTGTCCAAGTGATCCCGGAACGGGCCGCGTGCGAGATCCCGGTGGTGGCAAGGTGCATCTCGTTCCGACCAGCTATGGTTTCAATATGGGAACCTGGTTTGTTTTTAATCCAGCGACACGGCAGGGAGGTGATGGAGCTTTCTTTCCCAACAGTCATCTTCGAATACGAGACTTTGTCGATGGCACAAGCAACACTCTGCTGGCTGCCGAAGTCAAAGCATGGACGACTTACACACGCAACGGCGGGCCCGGCACGACGACAATTCCGCTGGACGCAGCCGCTGCTTCGCTGATCGTCACCTCTGGTGCTCAAACCAAGTCGACAGGGCATACTGAATGGCCCGACGGTCGAGTCGACCACACTGGTTTTACTGCGACTCTCACACCGAACACGTTTGTGCCGTTCACAACCGGCGGACAGACGGTTGACGCGGACTACAACTCTTGGCAGGAAGGAAAGAATGGCTCGTCCGGCAATCCCACGTATGCCATCGTAACCTCTCGCAGCTTCCACCCAGGTGGCGTTAACGTTGCACTGGTTGATGGCTCAGTCCGAGCTATCGCCGAGACAATCGATTTGAACGTTTGGCGTGGTATCGCAACCCGCTATGGCGGTGAGGTAGCCTCGCCCTAAACACGTACAAGCCACTGTGCGATTGCGTTGGACCTACCTGATTGAAGTTAAACACCTCCGAAGACTTCAAGCAGAAGATAGTTCCGGCTCGCGAGCGAATATGGCCTTGTTTCTGACGTGGGAGAGTAGGATGGGAATTGGTCTTGCCGATCTCTATCCGCCAGCTATGATTGCGTGTACAAACGTTTGGTTCGAGTCGTTCATTAAACAATCCGTGCAGACCTAAGAATGTTCCGCCGATCACTCTCCTTGGTGCTCGTTTCTTTGCTGCTGGCCAACCAATGCCTTGCAGTAACGCATGCGCATCTCGGAAGCGATTTCGCAGAGCCGGAAAGTCATGGGGCTCGCCCGCACTTTCACCTCGGCGGTCATGCTCACGAGGAATCGGATCAGCACTCGGAACATCCACACGCTGATCACCCAGGGCACGCCCCCAGAGTTGACGAGCATGACCCGTCAGCCGTACGAGCTGTTACGCTGCTCGGCGAACACGATTCCGATGCGGTCTATTGTGGTCAAACGACGCTCTTTCCTCGAAATCTAGAGTCCCCTAGCATCCTAGTTGCGAAGTGTTCCGTAGCTTTCGCCGTTCTCGATGTCGTGAGTCAGCGAGACCGGTTGCTGCGACCGGGCCCGCGAAGCAGTCAGCCGTCGTCTCTCTTTGACGAGGCTTGTCCCATCTATCTGCGCACGCTCTCTCTGCGCATTTAATCGCCTCGCCGCCATCGGCCGCGTTGTCGTCAGCACCCGCTCGCGTGCATCTGTTGCGTTTGCGCTCTTATGCCTCCGCAGCTGATCTGCAGTCTCGCGTAACCCCTGATCCGTGCCAATTGTTGAGGTGGAAATATGCATCGAAAGCGAGTACTCCGATTTGTCGGTGGCTTTGCGATGGTCGTCGCATTTGTTGGAGTCGGTATTGCCGCACTGGTGACGCGCGATCGTTGGTTGCCAATGCTAAGCTCAAACGTCGCGACTTCCGAAACCGAAGACCATGCAACGCCAATCGAAGACGCCAAGGTTCTGAAACTCAGCCCGCAGGCCCGTAAGAACCTGGAGCTGGTCTCGAAGCCCGTCGTGCCTCAAACTTACTGGCGAACCATTCAAGTGCCGGGAGTGGTCGTCGATCGGCCTGGCCTGTCCGACCGGGGTGTTACCTCTCCAGCTGTGGGCGTCGTGACCCAAGTTCATGCGTTCGCCGGTGACACCGTTAAGCCGGGTGAGACGCTCTTCACTCTTCGGCTGTTCAGCGAATACCTGCAAAACACTCAGTCCGAATTGTTCAAGGCTGTTCGCGAGACGGAACTGATCAAGGAAGAACGCAAGCGGATTGAGGGACTTGCGAGCAGTGGAACGATCGCGGGAACTCGCATCATTGAACTCGATCAGCGGATTCGACGACAGGACGGACTAATTCAAGCGTATCGACAGGATTTACTCACGCGCGGACTTGCACCAGCTCAGATCGAGCAAATTGCGGAAGGCACGTTCGTATCCGCGATTAATGTTGTCGCGCCGCCACCCGTTCAGGATGTTCGGAAGCAGGGTGATGTCCAACCCGTCGCCTTCGTGGAAGATGGTCGTAGTGAAGCGATCGTCTATGAAGTCCAAGAGTTAAAGGTTGATCTCGGCCAGCAGGTGCAAGCGGGGCAACTGCTATCCGTGTTGTCGAATCATCGGTCGCTCTACATCGAAGGGCATGCGTTCAAGCAGGAGGCGCCAATGCTTGAACAAGCTGCCCAACACGGTTGGTCGATTGATGTCGAGTTTGCCGAGGACGACAGTCGGCACTGGCCGCCACTGGAACAGACCTTCCAGATTCGGCATCTGGCCAACACGATCGACTCCGCCAGCCGTACATTCGATTTCTTCATTCCGCTGACGAATCAGTCGCGGGCCTACGAGAAAGACGGGCAAACATTCATCGTCTGGCGTTTGCGACCGGGACAGCGAGTCCGCTTGCATGTGCCGGTTGAACAGTTTGAAAACGTGATGGTACTCCCGGCGGCGGCGCTCATTCGCGAAGGGCCGGAAGCCTACGTGTTTCGCCAGAATGGCGACCTGTTCAACCGCCTTCCCGTCCATGTGTTGCACGAGGATCGATTGAACGTCGTGTTGGCCAATGATGGCAGCGTTGCCCCCGGCTCGTACTTGGCACAAGGTTCCGCCGCTTCGCTCAACCGTGTGCTCAAAGCGCAGTCCGCTAGTGGTGTGCGCGCCGATATCCACGTTCACGCAGACGGCACGACGCACGCCGCTCACTAAGAAAAGGATTCCCGTAGTGCTTAACGCCATTATTCGGTTCTCGCTTCGCTATCGCATGCTGGTCGTGGTGATCAGCCTCGCCATGTTGATCTATGGATCGTACTTGGCAACGACGATGCCGATCGATGTTTTCCCCGATCTGGATCGCCCTCGCGTCATCATCATCACGGAGAGCCCCGGCCTCGCTACGGAGGAAGTCGAGACGCTTGTTACGCAACCGATCGAGATTGCGCTGCTGGGAGCCAACGGTGTGACTGCGGTGCGCAGCCAAACGACCGCCGGGTTGAACGTGATCTATATCGAATTCGATTGGGCGACCGAAATCCGCGCTGCAAGACAAACGGTGCAAGAACGCCTGTCATCGTTAGAGGGCGTGTTGCCTGCGGGCATCACTCCGCAGATGACACCGCCGTCGTCGATCATGGGGCAAATCGTCGTGGCGGGAATCTACCGCCAGCAAGGCCCCAACGGCGGTGAACTGACGGCGATCGACAAAACAGACTATTTGATGGAAGTCATCGAGGCGGACGACGGCACAAAATCGCAAGTCATCGTCTGGCGAGCAGTCGATCGTCGCCTGCATGAGACTTGGGAAGAAGTCCCGCACACAGATCTTCGCTGGTTGGATTCTCAGAAGTTGGACACAGCCCGTCCTCAAGATTCTGGAACTCGGGCCACGCTCAAGATCGATGGTCGGGATTTCGAAGTCGACTTCCTTACCGATCAGCAGCGGCTGATGGCCCTGCGAACGATGTCCGATTGGGTCATTCGGCCGAGGATTCTCAAAGTCACCGGCGTGGCGGAAGTATTTCAAATGGGAGGCGACCGCAAGCAGTATCAGATCCTGGTTGATCCCACCGCGTTGCTCGAGTACGAGGTGAGCCTGCAAGACGTCGAAAAGGCATTGCAGGAAAGCAACATCAACACCAGTGGCGGATTCGCCATTACGGGCGAGACGGAAAGGCCAGTGCGGATACTGGGGCGTTTGGGCCCTGACGCGCGGGTCGTCCTGGAAGACCTGCGAAATGTCCCCGTCAAAGTCAACGAGCGAAGAACCATCTTACTCAATCAGGTTGCCAGGGTTACGGAAGGTCCACAATTCAAACGAGGCGATGGCAGTATCAATGGTCGACCGGGCGTCGTGTTTACGGTCGTCAAGCAGCCGCACGTCGACACGCGTGAACTGACCGATAATGTCGCCATCGCATTCGCGGAAGCCGAAGCGTCGTTGCCAGCGGACATCATTATCAACTCGGAATTGTTTCGTCTGAAGAACTTCATTGATCGCGGCATCTTCAACGTTGGCGAAGCGCTGGTCATCGGGGCGGTCCTCGTCTTGATCGTTCTCTTTCTGTTCCTGCTCAACTTCCGTACCACGTTTATTACGCTAACAGCGATCCCGCTTTCGCTGGTCATCACGACCCTAGTCTTCCGCCTGATTGGTCACCTGACTGGATCGGAGCTATCAATCAACGTGATGACGCTCGGCGGACTTGCCGTCGCCATGGGCGAATTGGTGGATGACGCGATTGTCGATGTGGAAAACATCTTTCGGCGATTGAAGGAAAACAACGCTCTCGGCGAACCGAAGCCGTCGTTGCAAGTCGTTTACGAGGCCAGCAAGGAGATTCGCAGTGCCATCGTCTTCGGCACGGCCGTCGTGATTCTGGTCTTCCTGCCGCTGTTCGCCCTGTCGGGTGTCGAAGGGCGATTGTTCGCGCCGCTGGGCGTCGCCTACATCGTTTCTATTCTGGCCTCGTTGCTCGTGTCGCTCACGGTGACGCCCGTGCTGTCGTATTACCTGCTGCCACAGTCGAAGGCCACGCACCAGGAGCAAGACGGGCCATTGCTACGAGCCATGAAGTGGATGGCCAGTTTTCTCATTCGCTTCAGCATGGCGCGGCCAGTCGTGCTCCTCTTGGCAACTTGGATCGGCGTTGGAGTCGCAGCTTGGCAGTTTGCCCACTTGGGCCGGAACTTCCTGCCTCAATTTGACGAAGGCAGCGTGCAGGTCAACGTCACATTGCCGCCCGGATCGTCGCTCGACGCATCCAACAGGACATCAGCGATCATCGATTCGAAGTTTCGTGAAATGCAAAAGACCGAACAGAATCCCAGCGGCGAGATTTTGTACTTCGTCCGCCGCACGGGGCGTGCCGAGATGGACGAGCACGCGTCTCCGGTCAACACCGGCGAGTACATCCTGAGCATGAATCCCGAATCGGGTCGGCATCGCGAAGAGACGATTGGCCAATTGCTGAGCGAACTGAGCGAGGAAGTGCCCGGCGTTGACATCGAAGTCGAGCAGCCCTTGGCGCATCTGATCAGCCACATGGTGTCAGGTGTCTATGCGCAGATCGCCATCAAGATTCACGGCGATGACCTCGACACGTTGCAGCAGCTTGCCGAACGGGTCAAAACAACGATTCAGACCGTTCCAGGACTCACACCGCCGGTGGTCGAACCGATCAAGCAGACGGAGGAACTGCACATTCGGCTTCGGTCTGATGATCTGGCGTTTCACGGTGTGACGCGTGCCTACGTCGCACAGATTCTGCAAACGGCCCTGCAAGGCGAAGTCGTCTCGCAGGTATTGGAAGGTCAGCGCCGTTTCGATCTGTTGATTCGATTGGAAGAGACGTATCGCACGGATTACGCGAACCTTGGCCGGCTGCGCATTGACTTGCCGAACAATCGAGGGCAAATCGAACTGCACGAACTGGCCGACATCGGCGAAGGCGCGGGGCCAAATGCCGTGAATCGAGAGAACGCCCGTCGACGCATCGTCATCCGGTGCAACACCCAGGACCGCGACTTGGCCAGCGCCGTCGCTGAGATCCAACAGAGAGTACAAAGCCAAGTTCAACTCCCGCAAGGTTACTTCGTCGAGTACGGCGGGCAGTTCGAGAGCCAGCAAAGTGCCACCAGGCTTATTCTCATCTTGGCGGGAGTCTCGGTCGTGGGAATGTTCGTCGTACTGATGGTTCTATTTCCATCCGTGCGAATTGTGTTGCAGATTCTCAACGCCTTGCCGACCGCGTTCATTGGCGGAGTGATGGCACTTGTCATCACTCAGCAAGACTTGACGGTCGCCAGCCTCGTCGGCTTCATTTCGCTCGGTGGCATCGCTGTCCGCAACGGCATTCTGCTCGTTACTCACTACATCCATTTGATGAAGGAAGAGGGCGAGGAGTTTACGCACGAAATGGTCTTACGCGGCAGTCTGGAGCGACTTGCGCCTGTGCTGATGACAGCGTTAACCGCCGGGATCGGGCTCGTTCCGCTGGTACTCGGCGGCCAAGAACCCGGACGTGAGATTCTGTACCCCGTCGCCACGGTGATTTTAGGTGGCCTGATCACTTCGACGTTTTGCGAATTCCTGATTCACCCCGGGCTGTTCTTGAAGTTCAGCGGCAAAGATGCGGCCGAGGTCGCGCGAGCGCACGAACTGGAGGGCAACTCGGAACACTTACTTACTTGAATCTGATCCCTGCCAGTAATCACTCATGCCGCGCGGCATGAACTGGCATCACGCCTTGAAAAGGAGTTTAGACCCATGAAGAAGTTGACAATGAAACTGACCTCGCTATTCGCGATCGCCTCGCTAGCCGTGCTCGTTGGTTGCGGTAGCTCGCCGCCCCCGACCTCGGCAACATCAGCGGCACCCTCGGAAGCGGCTGCCCATCCTGACGATCACGCTCATTCCGGCCACGGTGCTGGGCCGCACGACGGAACGTTGGCTGATTGGGGTGGTGGCAAGTACCACGTTGAGTTCACGGTCGACCACGACAAGCAAGAGGCCACGGTCTTCATACTGGGTGACGACGAGAAGACCCCATCGCCCATCAAGGCCGAAGAAATCCAGCTCAGCATCACCGATCCCGTCATGCAAGTCGTACTAAAGGCCGCGCCACAGGAAGGCGACCCCGAGGGTTCCGCATCACGCTTCGTCGGTAACCACGAGAGTCTGGGCGTGGTCCAAGAATACGCCGGCACGATCACGGGGGTCGTGGACGACACGCCGTACTCAGGTGATTTCAAAGAAGAACCGCACGGGGCTCACTCCCACTAATGAGTCAAAACCCATGATTTGGACACTCGTCAAAGCCGCCATCTCAGCGGCGGTCATTGTGGCCGTCGCTGAGGTATCGGGGCGAATTCCTCGTCTCGGTGCGCTCTTGTTAACGCTACCGATCGTCAGCATCCTGGCATTCATCGTGTTGTGGAGCAAGGAAGGCGAGATGACGACAATTACGCAGCTCGCGCGCGAAACGCTCGTGCTCGTGCCGCTGGGACTGCCGTTTTTCATCCCCTTCGCGTTATCCGACCGCACCGGTTTGTCTTTCTGGCCCTCCTGCGCCGTGGGAGTTTTGCTCGCGTCAATTACCATCGGACTCTGGTTTCGGTTTGCACCCGATGCAATGGGTCAACCTGCCAGAGAAGTGCAAAGCGAGGACTTCAGATCCGACAACTCTTGAGGGCGGAACACGAGTGAGTCGCCATGCCTACGACGGCTTGAGTTCGCCCGATGTAGGCAGATTCTCAATTCGCTGAAGGTATGATGCGAAGTCCTGTGATTCCCGCTGTGAGTAGTTCAAGTTTCGGAACAATCCCGTAAGTCGCGTGAAATACGCGCGGGCCTGGTCCTTGTCGGTAAACAGATGATCGCGGTCGATGAGACTTTTCATGAGCAGCAGCATCTCTATCTGTCGCTCTAGCGGCACGGAGACATCGACCGCGTCGAACGCATCTTGCTGCAAATACGCACGGTCGAGAAGTAGCGACTTTTGATAGGTCACATAGTCTTCCAACGAGATCCCCTCTTCGCCGGTGACTTGCATCATTTGGTGGACGGCGTTGCCGTCGCGCAGAAGCTTGGCCAGCGATTCGACGATATCCATCCAGCCGGCGTGAACGTGAGTGTCGAAGTGCGATCGAAGTTGCTCGCGGTAGCGCGACCAGGAGATCAACGGGTCGATGGCGGGATACGAGCGTCGATAGGCACGATCGTAGGACAGACCGAGAAACGTCTTCACCGTACTAAGCGTCGATTGTGTGACGGGTTCTTCAAAGTTGCCGCCGGCCGGTGAAACGGTCCCGATCATCGTGAGACTGCCAGTGGTGCCATCGCGCGTCGTCAACACGCCAGCTCGCTCGTACACCCCCTTGATTGCTGAATCCAAATAGGCGGGAAATGCTTCTTCACCGGGGATCTCTTCCAAGCGGCCGGAGGTTTCTCGCATCGCCTGCGCCCAACGAGAGGTGGAATCGGCGAGCAATAACACGTCGAGCCCCATTTGTCGGTAGTATTCACCCAACGTGATGCCCGTGTAAATTGAGGCTTCGCGCGCGGCGACTGGCGTCGAGGAGGTGTTACAGACGATGATCGTGCGATCCATCAACGATCCGCCGCTGCGCGGGTCCTGGGCACGCGAGAACTCGTTGATCGTGTCGACGACCTCGCCAGCCCGCTCGCCGCAAGCCACGACGATTACGACGTCAACCGACGAGTAACGGGCAATCAGTGTTTGCAGCACGGACTTCCCGGTCCCAAACGGACCAGGGATGCAGGCCGTACCTCCTCGCGCCACGGAAAAGAAAGTGTCGATGATCCGAATCGTGGTCACTAGCAAGTCCGACGGATACTGCCTTTCGACCAGTTGCCGCGCCATTAAGTCTGCAGGAAGCGGAATGCGGACGGGCCATTCTTGTCGCATGGTGAGCGGGTGTTGGCCATGCGAATCACGGATACGTGCAATCGGCTCGTCAACAGTAAAACTGCCGCCCTGAATCCACGTCAATTCGACCTGACCAGCGACATACCAGGTAACAGCCACCAAATTTACAGATGCTAGAGAGCATGGGTCGTCCTGATTCCTCACTTTCATTCTTTGGCCGACCGCGTGCCGCGAAGTCCGCATCTGTGCTGAAAACATTGCGCCGCCCAACGCCACCATTGAGTACGTGAAAAACCATTCCACCAGGAACAACTCTCGTTGGCCGAGGCATCCGACGTTGCTACCTATTCTTCCGAGGCTTGTCAAATTTGGTGGCTGTCATGTTTTCGGGCCCCACGTTTTCGGGCCCGCTTGGTGCATAGTTCTGCGGCCCGCTCAAGGCAATGTGGCTTAACCTTCGGTCGGCAAGCCTGTAAAATGCGATACGAGTGACGGAGTGCGGTCAGAACCTCGGGACACCACAGAAAATAGGAGATGTGTAATGACTTTCATCGAAGACTTCAGCTTTCTTCACGGCAAAGAAGAGAGAAAACTATCGAAAGGGTTAGCCGCCTTTCGCCGCTTACTTTCTTCGATCGATGAGGAGAAACGCCAAAAGCTTCTTTTGCTCACTCGGCGACTCAGTGAGTTGGGCGACCAATTCGAATTCAATCTATCGAACGTTGCAATAACGCTTCACGTTGTCGAGCCTGACCGAGATGGTGAACCGCTAGATTTCGCGGTTCCACCGAACATACTGCAACTCGCGATTGAACAATGGGACGCAGGTGACTTACTTGTTCCCGATGGCTTGGACTTGCACGGGGAACTTCACAATTCATACGGAGCTAAAGAGGGGGCGTGACCAGTGCTGGAGAGAATGTGCCTTTAGCAATCCGGGCAGTATTTAAGCGTTTCTTGGGTCCAAGGCCCGGGAATCTCGTGACGCTACATTTTGCTGTACCGTTGATCCAAGAGTTTGGCCAACGACGAGCCTCCCGGAAGCCTGCGACGGCCGTCACGAAGAGCACGGTCGATGTTATTCCACTTTTCGTCCGTGCCTGTCACCTTCCCAGATGTCTGTTTCGGCCATCCACCCGTCGCGGCTCTATGCTCGTCCGCCCACACCAGAATCTGCTCGATGGTCAGCGGCGGAGGGTGCGTAATGTTTCGGACGCTGCGGTGCTCCGCCCGCAGACTTGGCAGCGAAGAGCGACCCGGAAGCCCGCGACGGCCGTCACGAAGAGCACGGTCGATGTTTCTCCACGTCTCGTCCGTGCCTGTCACCTTCCCCGACGTCTGTTTTGGCCATTCACCCGTCGCCGCTCTATGTTCATCTACCCAAACTAGAATCTGCTCGATGGTCAGCAGCGGGAGGTCGTGAATGTTTCGGACGCCGCGGTGCTCGGCGAGCAACTTGGCCAGCGAAGTGTGACCCGGCAGGTCGCGACCGCCTCGTTGCAGTGCGTTGTTGATACCGCCCCACGTTTCTTCAGTGCCTCTCACTTTCCCGGATGTTGGTTTTGGCCATTCACCCGTCGCGGTTCTATGCTCATCGGCCCAAACCAGAATCTGCTCGATCGTCAGCGGCGCAAGATCGCTCGGGTTTCGGACGGCGCGGTGCTCGGCCAGAAGCTTGGCCAACGAAGACCCGCCCGGAAGCCCGCGCTGGCCTTGCACAAGACCAACGTCGATAGCTTTCCACAGTTCATCCGTGCCTACCACCTCTCCGGATGTCGGTTTCGGCCATTCGCCCGTCGCATCTCGATACTCATCCACCCAAATCAGAATCTGCTCGATGGTAAGCGGCGAAAGGGCGTTTACGTTGCGGACTCCGCAGTACTCCGCAAGGAGGTTTGCGAGCGAGGACTCACCAGGCAAGTCGCGAGATCTTCTTTTCAGCGCGTTGTCGATACCGCTCCACGATTCGTCCGTACCTTTCACGTTCCCCGATGCCTTTTTCGGCCATTCACCCATCGCCGCTTTATGCTCATCGACCCACACCAGAATCTGTTCGATCGTCAGAGGCGAGAGGTTCTGAACGTTTCGTACACTTCGGTGCTCCGCCAGCAAGTTGGCCAGCGAAGATCCGCCTGGAAGCCCACGACCACCTTGATGAAGTGCACTCGCAATTCCGAGCCATGTTTCGTCCGTGCCCGTCACCTTCCCAGATTTCTGTTTCGGCCATCCCCCCGTCTTCGCTCGATGCTCATCTGCCCAACCGAGAATCTGTGCGATGGTCAACGTCGAAAGGTCTTGAACATTTCGGACGCTGCGGTACTGGGCCAGCAACTTCGCCACCGAAAGGCCACCGGGAAACCCGCGAAAGCCTCCTTTTAGTGCATTCTCGATAGCGCCCCACGTTTCCTCCGTGCCTGTCACCTTCCCACAAGTCCGATTAGGCCAGTCACCTGTCGCCGCTTTATGCTTATCTGCCCAACCCAGAATCTGCGCGATGGTGAACGGCGGAAGGTTCTTCTTGTTTCGGACATCGCGGTACTCCGCCAGCAGGTTGGCTAACGTCGAGCCACCCGCTAGCCCGCGACGACCCTGATACAATCCAAACTCAATTCCGGCCCACGTTTCGTCCGTGCCTGTCACTCGACCGGAGTTGTACTTCGGCCAGTCACCTGTCGCCGCTTTATGCGCATCTACCCAAGCCAGAATTTGCGGAATCGTCAGTGGCGGCCTGTCGGTCGTCTGTTCGACCGTTCGCACGTAGAACGCCTGCTCGAAATCGCGAAGTAGCAGACGGGGCACATCGAGTTTGATTTTGCCGGGCAGACGGATTCGGCCGCCGGATTTCGACCGCTTCCCCAACGACAGCCGCAGTTGGTCGAGTTCGTCGGCCAGTCGGCGGTCGTGTGCTCGCAATGCTTTGAGCACTTGCCAGACTGGCTCGAAGGCCGATTGCGAGAGGACGTGGTCGGTGTCTTCGGTCTCGTCGATGAAGACTGGAATCACGATGGTGCCGATCTGCTTGCCTTCGGCTTTGCGGATCACGCGGCCGACCGCCTGAATGATGTCGACCATCGACCGCTTGGGGTCAATGAACGCCACACCATCGAGCACCGGAACATCGACCCCTTCGCCCAGGCAGGCTCAGTTGGAGAGGATGCCTCGCGTGTCCTCCGGCAGGTTTCCTAATCCTGTCAGCAATGTGGCTCGTTGGCCGGCGGGCGTGTGACCGGAGATGTGTTTCGTCCACAGTTTTCCTGTGGGCCGGGCCGACCGCGTCAGGTGCGGGATCACTCCCGGCAAGGAATCTCGCCGTGTGGCATCGACGAATCGCGCGGCCTTTGCCACCGACGAGTGGAACGTGATGAGCTTCCGCAAGTCGTATTTCTTCATCGCCTTGGCCAAGCCGATTTGGGCGGCCAGCGTTCGAGCGTCGGTGTTGAGTCCCTCGGCCGTGCGGACCAAGCGAGCCTGCTCGGCCCACGCTTTGGCTTCGCGGTCGGTGACTCCGATCACGACGACCTGATAATCGGTCAGCAAGGGCGGGTCCGCGCTGATGGCTTCGTGGAAGGTGAGGACATGGAACTCGGGGCCGAAAACGGGGGCGTCGTCCATCGAGACGAGTTCGAATTCCAGTTCCGCCGCGCGACGCTTGACGTGGTCCTTGATATAGCGCGGCGTGGCGGTCATGAACAGTCGCTTGCGAGCCTTGATCTTCTTTTTATCCAAGACGGTCGCGAACAAGCCTTCGGCGTGTCCGGCCAGACGGTGAGCTTCGTCGCAGATCACCAGATCGAACGGCTTCCTCTCACCCGCCTGAGCGGCAGCGATGCGGTCGGACGATTGATACGTGGCAAATACGATGGCGGGGCGTTTTCGACGCTGGCCGAGGAAACGCCGAATCTCCCCAGGATCGGTCGTGACTTTGACGCCAAGATCGGCCGTCGATTGAATCGCCGTGTCAGCCTTGTTCTGCACAACCGATTCGTCAGAACAGACGACGAGCGTGTCGAAGTCTTTCGCTGAATGGCGCCCCCATTCGGCAAGATTCTGCTGCACCAGCGAGAGTGAAGGGACAAGCACTAGTGTAAGAGAACTTTGCAACCGCTCGGCGATCCACAATGCAGTGAGCGGTTGCAAAGTTCTCTTACACTAGTGCTTGAGAAAACTTTGCAACCGCTCGGCGATCCACAATGCAGTGAGCGTCTTGCCCGTGCCGCAGGCCATTATGAGTCGGCCTCGGTCATGGTCGCGAAAACCGTGGACCACAGCGTCAATCGCGGTCGCTTGGTGAGCGCGTGCATTCCACTGTGGCAGTCGCGCTGCTGTTTCTCCAATCTGAACCGGCCATTGAACTTCTTCCGTTAGGAAATGACCACGCAGGACCAGCCCCACCGGTTTCTCTTGGCCGTGAAGCGTCCGGCGGGCCGTGGCGCCAACGGCGTCCGTCGTGGCCATGAGCAGTCGATACGCGAACTGCTGGCGGTTGGATTCGGATAGGAACGAGTCAATTTCTCGCTTGGTGATTGCTCGGTTTGGATGATCTGCCTTGGCCTGAATGGCCCACAACTCGCCCGTCCGCGTGCGAGCGACAATGTCGATTCCCGCATCCGTCCCCCAACGATCCGGCCAATCCTTCCACATCCAAACTTTGTCAAACTGACCTCGATATCGAGGAGCATTTTCCAAGAACCACTTACACAGCCACTCGAAGTCGCCACCGAACGCAGTTCCTGTAGCATCACGACGGATCTTCGCTTCGATGTATTCGAAGTTGCCTTGGACCGAGGCAGCATCAGGGGTCGTCATGATAACGTCGCAATGAACGTGAAAAGTAAAGTGGGATTCTCCCAGTAGAAATTAGGCGTCGATGCATCGTCGCGCTTTCAACCTTGAGAACATTTTACGTGCATTCACTCACTCGCTCCAGCCGTAGGGTATGAGGTGGCCTAAGGTTCGCGTACACGGCGATGAGTAAACATTGTGCCGCTGGTTCCTGATAGTGCTCTTGGCGTCTTGCGGAAAGTCGTTCCGATCAGGACAAATATGGCTGGAACCCGCTGATCCACTACCAGCGAGTATTCCGCTGGAGCTTTCCCTCCGCAGCCGATGTTCGCGCTGTCGATGGCGGCTACTTAGTGCTTAGCTCGTTTTCGACTTCTTGGATTTCATTGACGCGAGTGGGATCGCTTTGCTTGAGTGCCTCACAGAGCTGGAGTGCCTGGTGATCTTGACCGCCGAGAATTGGAGGGGGTGACGACAGCCACGTAACAGCCAACAAATCTCACCAGATTTACTAAAGAGCATGGGGCGTCCTGAATCCTCGTTTTCCTTCTTTGGGCGACCGCGTGGTCGTCGTGTCGAGTCTGGGCCAAGCTGTTTTGATTTGCTTTCGATCTAGCGCTGGTCACCACTCGCGATTGACCCGATGACGGAAAGCTGCGAGACAGCGAGTTCGGATTCTGTTGCCACGTCTCTCGGTTGCTGGGTGATCGAAATGGAAGTCGCAACTCGGCCCTTGGTGCTGGATTTCGCCGGCGCGTATCTGGACTAGGCTCCCGACTACGACTTCGTTCGATGCGACAACCAGTCCGTTTCTTCGCGAACCGCTCCATCCCAATCAAGATTTCGACCTAGCTTGCCTCCACCATTCTTTCGCAAGACGGGAGTTCCAATCGCTCGCCGACTTGCAGCGTGAGAGGGCAGACCTGAGCTCAGCAACATCATGGAACCTGTCCAACGCGTCTTTCTGCAGGCATCGTTCAAGGATGGCGGCGAGATCACTCGGCACATCTGGAGCGATCTCGCGCAATGAATGCAGCTCCTCGCGGACGTGCGCCATCATTGTTCGCACGGGATTATCGCTTTCAAACGGTGGCTTGCCGCTGAGGAGGAAATAGCCGACAGCCCCCAGTGCGTAGATGTCCGCACGGGCGTCGATGTTCTCACCCTCTGTGATTTGCTCCGGTGCCATGTACAGCGGTGTGCCAACGACACTACCCTGGTCGGAACTGTCACCGGTGGCCGCGATCTCGCCCTTGACGAGTCCGAAGTCGAGCAGTGTTAGATGGTCCCATACACCGCCCCGTTGTCCAGCAAAGAGATTCGCGGGCTTGAGGTCACGATGTATGAGTCCGTTGCCGTGAGCCTCGTCAAGCGCATCACATGCCTGGCACAAGAAGTGGATCACGCGCCCCGGTTCAATGGGTCCAAACTGTGTCACCAGGTCTTCGAGGTTCAAGCCGTTCAGAAATGCCATTACATAATAAAAGCGGCCGTCCTCAGTGAAGCCGTAGTCGAAAATGTCAATCGTGTTCCAATGCGTTAACTCAGCTGCTGCTTTGACTTCTCGTTCAAACTGGCAAATTGCCGCAGGTGAAGCCTGTCGATCCGTTCGAATCATCTTCAGCGCACAACGACGCTTCAGAAGTAGATGCTCCGCTTCATACACGTCTCCCATTCCTCCCGAAGCGATCTTTCTTCTGAGCTTATACTGACCGAACTGACGCGCTGCAAAAACATCGTGACGCAATTGCGAGACGGTTGTTGCGGCAAACACGGCTGCACCTACGGCGATGAAAGGCAGCGGAGCAGTCAACCAACTCTCGGGGTTGGCCAGTGTGGTAGCGACAGACTCTGATTGGTTGCGCAGCAACAGATTGACGAACAATGGAATGCAGGCCAAGGGAATCAGAACCAACGCGGCACGCTTTGCCGTGTTCGGGATGAAAACGCCATACGTGAGGATCAGGACCGACCAAGCTGCAAAGTTTGTGTGTACGATGGCTAGGACTCTGAAACGATCGCCTGCGTCGGCGGCATGCGGCACGAGGCACATTGGCACGACGAGGCCTGCGATGGCAGCGGCCCCTAACAACGCGAACTCGCACTTGTGCAATCCCCTCGCTGACCATTGCGGCCAAGCCCGCAAGACAAGCCATGTCGAGAGCACGACAACGAAAGCCAAGGGAGCACCAACTCGATGAATCCACAGATGCGCTGCTCCAAGATTTATCGAAAGGATCAGCGCGACTCCCAATACACAGAGTAAAAACAATGCGAGTGACAGCAGCCTAACTCGCAGGAGTTCCGCTGTATGGTCAATCAGGCCCCGCGGTGCAGCGTCGCGATGCAGCTCCGGCGCAATGAATCGTTCGGTGCTCGCACCCGTCGTTTCGTGCTGCGAGCGATTCACATTCCACGCCTCATGCGAAGTAAGCGGAGTTGAAAGAACGAAGCTCATTTCAGCCTGGACTCCGGGACGCCGAGAAGTAACTGCTCGTCCCCTGAGCTTCTATGGCCTGACTAATTCGGTTGAGAGCATGGGCATAGGCTGCCGTGCGCATGTCGATGCGGCGCTTGGTCATCATCTCGTGGATCGCGATGAATTCACGAGTCATGATCTGCTCCAATCGCTCATGCACTTCATCTTCAGACCAAGATAAGCCGGCACGGTTTTGGGCCCACTCGAAGTAACTCACGGTGACACCACCAGCATTGGCCAGGATATCGGGTACGACGAGCGTACCGTTGCTAGCGAAAATCTCATCGGCGTCACTTGTCGTCGGGCCATTCGCCACTTCAACGATTGTAGGGGCGACGACCCGATGAGCGTTTTCGACCGTGATTTGATTTTCGAGCGCTGCGGGAATCAATATGTCGACATCAAGCTCCAAAAGTTGCTCGTTGGTGATTACGTCTCCCGTCGCAGTATCCTGCGGATCGCAATGGCACTCGACGCAACCACACACCGGACAGTCGCATACACTTCGCGTGTCATACACATCCGCCACGGACTTACGCTGAGTTTTCAGCGCAATCGCATTTGGGATGTCTAGCCCTGCTTCACGGAAGACGCCGCCGCGAGAATCGCTGATTGCCACAATCCGATAGCCATCAGCATGCAGTAGCCGCGACACGTGTTGGCCCGCGTTGCCAAAGCCTTGTACGGCCACACTCACATCTTTGGGCTCCCAGCCATTCAGCCTTTCAAGCTCCTTGATGCAGTAGTATGCTCCCCGTCCAGTCGCGTCCTCACGACCAAGGCTGCCGCCCAGCGGAATCGGTTTGCCAGTGATGACGCCTGGCGTCCGCTGGCGACGGATCTTCGAGTACTCGTCCATCATCCAACCCATGATCATCGCGTTGGTATAGACGTCGGGGGCGGGGACGTCCGTTTCCGGGCCGATAAAGTCAGCGATCTGCTCGATGAAGCCGCGGCTGAGCCGTTCCAGCTCCATGCGAGACAACTCCTTCGGATTGACAACGACACCTCCCTTGCCGCCACCAAAGGGGATGCCAACCACGGCGCATTTACATGCCATCCAAAACGCCAACGCCTGCACTTCCCCAAGATTCACGTCTGGATGGAAACGAATTCCTCCCTTGGTTGGACCGCGAGTGTCGTCGTGCCGCACACGGAAACCTTGAAACACGCGCAGCGATCCGTCATCCATCCGCACTGGAATTGAAACCTGCAAGACAGCCTTCGGGTGTCTCAGCTTTTCCAAAGCTTCGCCGTCGATCGCGGCAAACTCAGCGGCGCGGTCGAGGCGTCGAATTGCGTCACGAAAGATCTCGTCCTCTCGTTCTTGCGACATTAGTTTCTCCGACTACGAGCGTCGCGAATGTCATTTCGGCTTAGAACTCTGGCCATCCATCGCCAGTTCGGCTTCCGCCTGCAACCAGAACTCGACGCCATCGCCACATGGACAACCGGCTGCTTCCCACTTGGAATGAGCCAATTCGCGAATCTTCTCGCACTGCGGGCTAGGAGACGCGCAGCCTTGTTCTTCGGCACGCACGCCTCCCGACTTCTTTTGAGGTGCCTTTTCGGTTTTCAGACTACTCATGGCGGGTCTCCTCTTTTGAGTTCACACAGTTCAAAATTGCAACGTTTCTACGCTGGTTGAAATTGTTCGGGGTCGGTATCGAAGCGTTCCGCGCACTGGAGGGAGCAGAATACGTAACGGTCGCCGCCTCTCGTTCGACGAGCCGCTGCCGTACGCGGAGCAACCCACATGCCGCAAACGACGTCCTGCTGGCTACCATCGACGGGCGAAAGGCTTGCTTCGCCAGTCCCGCGGCAAAAGACAGACGGCTGCCGGAAATGCTCGGTGCGATATACCTCTAGCAACCGATCGACTAAGCGGCGTGGATCATCGTCGTAAATCACCCGTGCGCCGGTGTCTTTGTTGCACGTGGCCAGGATGTCGCTGACCATGTCACTGATGCCACCGGTGCCGGTCACCACACCGATCAACTTGCCTTCGTCGTAGGCGATTGCCAGTTCGCCGAGTGTGCCGCTACTGCCGCCAACGATCACCACGATGTCGCTGCTACGGATGTTGACGACCTCGCGACCCATCAAGCCACTGCCGGTGAAGATCAACACGTCATGAGCGAGCGTTGGCGATTCGTACTTGAAGGCGTGTTCATCCAGGCTCAGGGCGGGCGAGATGCCGATCACGGTACCGCCACCGCGTTTGGCCCCCCGAGCCGCCGCCATCGGCAGCCCTGGGCATGCTCCTGTGATGACGATGCAGCCAGCTTCCGCGATGGCTTCACCCAGCAGCGCGGCCTTATCCAAATACTCTGCCGGTACGCCACCACCTGCACCACCCATGACACCCAGTTTCAGTCGCATGCGGTCGGCGGGTTCTTGAGAATTGTCGCTGCTAAGCATTTCCTTAACCGTTCAGCTGATGTTAGGTTCGGACACTGCAGAACTTTCGTTTGTCACATCGTTTTCACCTGTACATAGGTGGTTGGAGCACGGGAGAATTGTTCTTGGCAACGCGTTGAACAAAAGTAATAGGGATGCCCTCGATAAGCGTCGCTTGCCGCGGCGGACGACCGGCTGATTCGCATTCCGCACACGGGATCGGTCGCGGCTTCATCCAAGAACTCTTCGCCGCCTCGGTCGATTCGAAGATACGCATCGAGAAACTCCG
>JAUIHJ010000793.1 GCA_030432015.1 bacterium | reverse complement strand
GCCGGACGGCGTCACGGCCTTAGCGTATGGGAATACGCCGTGGAAGACATCGACGGGGCCGGATCGATTTCGCCGGTCACTGTACACGTTTAGCAAGCGGACCGCGCCGTTTGCTGCGTACACCGTATTTGATGGCCCGACGGGCGAAAACTGTCTCGCGCGGCGCGACCGAAGCAACACCCCGCTACAGGCGCTGACGTTACTGAACGACGCCATGTTCCTGGAATTGGCACGCGGGATCGCTCGACAAGTCCTGACCGATGAACCGACCGTCGCTGCGGCGGCGTCCGCTGTTCCCGAGTCAACGAACACCGCTGAACGTGATCGGGCACGTGGCACCGCGTTGTTCCGCCGGTTGATCACACGACCGCCGTTGGAACCAGAACTCGAGGCCGTGGTGCAGTATGTTGCTGCGCAACGTGCCCGGCTGGCTACGGGCGAATTGGACATGGCGAAGATCGCCGCGGAAGAGGATGCATCCGTCGACGCTGCTGCCTGGACGATGACCGCCCGGGCCATCATGAACCTGGACGAAGCCATTACGAAAGAGTAGTCCCATGCAGACTCGTACGCGTCGTCATTTCTTTCAAGACTGTGGGCTCGGCGTCGGCAAGATTGCCTTGGCGTCGCTGCTGGCCAACGACATGGTGCCACGCGTTGGCTGCGCAGACTCCAACACTCCCCGTCCGACCGCACCCAAACCAACGCACTTCCCTGCCAAGGCGAAACGCGTCATCTACCTCTTCATGGCCGGCGCGCCGAGCCAACTCGAGTTGTTTGATAACAAACCAAAACTCAAGGAACTCGAGGGCAAGCCGCTGCCGCCGTCGGTGATCAAGGGACAGCGATATGCATTCATTCAGCCGGACGCGGCCGTGCTGGGCCCGCGCTTCAAGTTTGCGAAGCACGGCGAGGCGGGGATCGAACTCTCGGAGATGCTGCCCCACCTCGCCAAGGTCTCCGACGAGATCGCCGTGGTGCGCTCGATGCACACCGATCTGTTCAACCATGCGCCGGCGCAGTTATTCGTGAACACCGGGAGCGGCATTCCCGGTCGTCCCAGCATGGGCGCGTGGCTCAGCTACGGGATTGGTAGTGAGGCGGATGACTTGCCGTCATTCGTAGTGCTCAAGAGCGGCGGCAGTTTGAGCGGCGGCGCGGCGATGTGGAGCGCCGGTTTTCTTCCGTCCGAGCATCAGGGGGTCCCGTTCCGCAACCAGGGTGACCCGATCCTTAACGTTTCCAATCCACCGGGTTTTGACATGCGAGCCCAGCGCGAAGCACTCGATGTGATTCGGCAGCTAAACCAGCAGAGACTCGATGTGGTTGGCGACCCGGAAATTTCCACTCGCATTAACGCTTACGAGATGGCGTATCGCATGCAGTCGCGGGCTCCGGAATTGATGGACTTTGCCCAGGAGGATCAAGCGACACTGGACATGTACGGCGCCAAACAGGGGGATCCGCAGGCAGCGTTCGCCAATAATTGCCTGCTGGCGCGGAGGATGGCCGAGCGTGGTGTGCGATTTATTCAGGTTTATCATGCCGGCTGGGATCACCACAGCAACGTGGAAGGTGGCATCAAGGGGCAGACCAAACAGACCGATCAAGCCTCCGCCGCGTTAATTTCCGACCTACGGCAGCGCGGGTTGCTGGATGATACGCTGGTCATCTGGGGCGGAGAGTTTGGACGAACGCCGATGGTCGAAGCGAGCGCGGCGCTCGGTCGCAGCAACGGTCGCGATCATCATCCGCAAGCCTTCTCCGTGTGGCTGGCCGGCGGTGGCATTCGACGTGGGATGTCGCTGGGGAAAACCGATGAACTCGGGTTCCACGTCACCGAAGATCCCGTGCATGTAAGCGATCTTCAGGCGACGATCCTCCACCTGCTAGGACTCGATCATCGTCGTCTTGCCTTCCGTTTTCGCGGCCTGGACTTTCGCTTGACCGGAGTCGAGGATCGCCAGGTCGTTAACAGGCTGCTCGCTTAACGCCCTGGCCAGAAGTCTTGCAAGGCCTTGAAGCGGAACGCCAGGGTCAACTGATGGGCACTCACGTTCATACTGAGATCGCCCGAGGGATTGTTGTTGTCGACGCGTGTCAGATCTACGTCGCCCGTTCCAAAATCGAAGAATCGATAGCCGAGGTCGATCGCCAGGCGTTGGTTGTAGTGATACGTCAGCCCGCAGCCGACTTGCCAAGCCAGATCACTGTAGCCGCCGCTGCCGCGCACGTTGCTGATATCGGTCGTCATCATTGTCCCGCCCGCGACCCCCAAGCCGCCTCCGACGTAAACTTCAAAATTGCTGCAACCCAGCGGGATGTCGTACCAGAGGTTTCCCATCGCCGACCAGCGATCGGTCATGTTGGTGCGATAGAAAAAGGCCACCGGGCCCGGGAATCCCGGGAAGCTTGCCAGCGTCGTGTCATGGAGGTCATGAAACATGCCCTGGACTTCAGCCCGCAGGGTACCGTCGACGGAACCAATGCTGCGCGGGATCGCCACGCCCAGCGTCCCGCCCATGTCGAGCGTGTTTTCGTTGGCCTGCCATAAAGGGCTGGGCCCAGCGTTGCTGAACGATCCGCTGGTGTTGAAGCCACCCTGCCGCAGGTGCGCAAACGAACCGGCGAACATGATCGATCCGTAAAGGGACGTTTCGCGCCGCACGCAGCAATCGTCGTCTTTCGAGTTTAGAAAGGTGTCGTTCGCAAATTCCGCGGAAGCAAAGTCAAGCTCGGCGGCGACGTCGCTGGCGTTGGACAGATCCGCACCGACCATGCTCCGGTCCGCGACGTCCGGAAAATTCGCGTAGTATTCGTAATCCGGTTTCGCCGGCGTAAGCAATGTCAGGTCCGCCGGAACCAGCTTCGGCTGGGAAGCGGAGGCCGCATAGTAATCAAAGTCGGCGTGGGCCGTGCCTGCGTGGATTGCGAAAGCCAAAAGGACTGCCAGGCTGGGAAGTTGAACTTTCATTCGATCGCGCTCGATGGTGAACGTGTCTGGACGGATTGTCCACAGTGCCAGTCAGGAAGGCGACTGGCACAACCGTGGCCGGGAGGCATTGCACGTGACCTCCAGTCCATAGCTAGTTCGGTGCAGGCGAAGGGTTGGCGCTACTGTTTCGCCTCGCGACAAACTGATCCGTCTCATCTGTCCGTTCGGTCCCATATGTCCGACGCATTCAATCGTCACGATATGACGAAAAGCGGCTGAAATGCCCGTCCTGTCTGTCTAAACGGACGGCGCCCGAGGGTCGACGCCGGCGATACAACCCAACCTTCGGTTGTCTCTCGAGTCCTCAATCCGTCACGAAGCGGAATGCTTTGATAACCGGAACACGGATGCATACTTCTGGTCGCTCAAGAGCCACGTCGTGGTGACGGGAACCTTGATGTCGACAAACGCCTGCCGCCGCTGCGCGTTGCGTGCGGTCGCTTCGCGGCTCGTTGGCGCATCACCAAGACCTGGGATTGCTAAACGGCCGATCGCGATTCCGCAGCGCACACCCCGTCAGCGGGACGGGCACGTTTTTCGCCGA
>JAUIHJ010000041.1 GCA_030432015.1 bacterium | reverse complement strand
GGCTCCCAATCAATGCCGCGCTCGAAGTAGTACTGGAGGTCCGGGTTGTCTTTGAAGTAGTTGGCCATACTCACTCCGTCTTTCCGGGAGCGCTGACGCGCTCCATGGTCTCGAGACTCAGCTGCGCGCGCGCTTCGAGGCGCCCGAAGTTTTGGATTTGGTCTTCGAAGTCGTTCTTTTCCCTGCGGTACTTCCGCTGGACCAAGACGCATCTCCTGTTTGGTCTGGTTTGGGTCGAATCAGGCTGGACTTGCCGATCCGGAGTGCAGCCAAGTCATCGAGAAGAGTTTTTTTGAGGGGCTGTCTCTCACCGAGATATCACGCGAACTTGACCTGACGTATGACCAGGTCCGGCATCGATTTCATCGAGCGCTGCGAGAACTTGAGCGAGAACTAGGCTGACGGGGCAAATGACGGGGCATTCATTTAACACATGTCCAGAACCCCCTTTGTCCAAGCGAGGCTCTTATGTCGCATTATCATCGCTTCTACCACATCGGTCCTTACAACGCGTCGGCGTCAGCGATCTTCAAGTATCTGGGACCTGGCACCCTCACGTTCCACATTCAATCGACTTCAACCTTACCGTTGAGCGTTTTGGCAAGCGAAGAGAACAGCATCTTCAAGATTCCCTTGGGATACACGGCAACGATCGAGATTTGCGAAGTTGCCACGGGACCTGGTAACGAGGGGAGATATACGTTCCGCTGTGAATTGCACCCTTCTGTATTGACAGATTCAATGGGAAAACTCGGCAGCGGGGAAGCGACGCAGGATCTGCCTGATCTGGAACCAATTGGTGAGTGCACTGCGTTGGGCTGCTCATCGTCGACCGTCTGCGCACCTGGGACCCATGGGGAATGCAACTCCGGACTGTTGGAGTGCGTGGACGACGAGCCCAGTTAATGCGTCCCTACTGACCGTGGGGAAATGGTAACCGGCGGAACCGGGTCCGTATCGGCCCCAGTGCCGCCGCGGAGTTGCCTGTCAGGCCGCACAGGCAAACACCGTCGCCATGTTCCTGTGTCTGACTCGCGGAGGCGCGAAGATGTCGATTCCTGATGACCAGCCCGAAAACCCGCTGTCCGAACGGGAACATCAGATCGAAGCCGTGGCCGACCGCTACTTGCAGTTGCTGCGATCGGACTTGGCGGCGGATCCCGGGCCGCTGATCGAACAGCACCCTGAACTTGCGCCGGCGCTTGAGAATCGCTTGCGGCTGATGAGGGTGCTGTTCCTGGCGGCTTTGGGTGGACCGCCAACACCCGAGGAAGCGGAAGATGAGCGTGGCGATGCGGAGCGCGATCATCCGGCGAGCGAAACCGAAGACATGCGAAATCCGGTGGCAGGCTGGGTCGACACGCCGACGGGAGCCTTCGCCCCAGGGGCCAGCAGCCACGCGAAGCGGATCAACTGCCCGCATTGCGGCTATCTGCTCCAACTGGTCACCGACGTTCGCCCGCCGGAAATTACCTGCCGTAGTTGCGGCAGCAGCATTCCGATCGAACTCGCATCGACACAGGGTCCGGCGCAGCCCCTGCCAAGGCAAAAGATCGGCCGATTTCCGCTCAGCGGATTGTTGGGAACCGGCGGGTTTGGATCGGTCTACAAGGCGTGGGACGCGGAGCTTTCGCGGATGGTCGCCATCAAGATCCCTCGCTCCGGATACTTTATGAACGACGCGGAGCGACACAGATTCCTCCGCGAAGCACGCAGCGCCGGCAAGCTGCAACACCCGCAAATCGTTCGCGTTTACCAAGTGGACGAGGAAGACGGCGTTCCCTATATCGTCAGCGAATACATCGACGGATTGACGTTGTCGGATCTGATCAGTGGTCGTCGGCTCACCTTTCGTGAAGCGGCCCAGATGGTTGTGGAAGTCTGCGAGGCGATCCACCACGCGCACCAACGGCATATCATTCACCGTGATATCAAGCCGAGCAATATACTTGTTGACCAGCAGGGGCGCCCGCATATCACGGACTTCGGATTGGCCCGTGAGGGAGATGCGGAAATGGTCGTGACGATGGAAGGAGAAGTACTCGGTACGCCGGCCTTCATGTCGCCGGAGCAGGCCATGGGGCGGCAGTCCCAGGTCAATGCCCTCAGCGATATCTATAGCCTGGGCGTGATTCTGTACGTCCTGACGTGCGGAGAATTGCCCTTTCATGGCAGCAAGCGGATGCTGATTCAGCAACTCGTTCACGACGAGCCACGATGGCCGCGTCGAATTAACGAACACGTCCCCAGGGAACTCGAAACAATCACACTCAAGGCCATGGCCAAAGAGCCCAATCACCGGTATCGGTCAGCACAGGCACTGGCCGACGATTTGCGCCGGTGGCTGCGCGACGAGCCGATCAAGGCGGTTCGTATCGGGCCCGTGGGGCGATTCTTGAAGTGGCGGCGCCGGCATCCGCGGATCGCTGCCTTATCGATCAGCGTCGCGGCGCTGCTGGTGGTTTGCGCCTTGCTCTCGACAATGTGGGCCATACGGGAAACGCAACTGCGAGGCAAATCCGATCAGAATTATCAGCGCGCCGAACAGAACCGCCACCAAAGCAATCAGCGGCTGACACTGCTGTGCGTCCAAAATGGCATCGATAAAATGCGGTCGAACCAGCTCTTCGATGCACTGGTCTGGCACACGAAAGCCCTCGACACGGACCAGGACCAGTCTCGTGCTCATCGACTACGCATCGGCATGCTCTTGGACCAGTGCCCACGTCTGGCCGGTCTCTGGAACGTGGGCAGCAAGGTCAACGCCCTCCGCCTCAGTCCGGACGGAACACGGTTCGCGGTCGCCAGCCAGGAGGGTCTGGCTGTCGTTTACGGCGAGGCCGGGCCAAAACCGCTGGCCCAAATTCCGCACGCCGAGCCAGTCTATGACCTTCAACTTTCACCAAACGGTCATCGGCTGGCGTCAATGACGGCACGCCAGGTTCACCTGTGGACGGTTGCCAATTCCGAACGCGTGGCGCGGATGGATCACGCCGGGCAAGTCACTTCCATCTTATTTCGTCCCGACGGAACACAACTGGTCTCCACAGCCCATGATCACACGGCGAAACTCTGGGATGGGCAGGGACAGCCTGTGGCGACGCTAGCGCACCCGGGCAAGTTCGTTTCACATGCCGCGTATTCTGCTGATGGCACGAAGCTTCTGACCGTGTCGCACGTTTCATCGACGATGCCCAGCGAGTTGCGAGTGTGGGATCTCGAGTCGTTCGAGTCAAATGTGACGGTCTCGCATGACCGACACATCGGCGCGGCGATTTTTGACGAGGCGGCCAACCGCGTGATCACTGGCAGCCAGGACCACACCGTCAAGATCTGGGACGCGGAGACGGGAAAGCAAATCGGCCCACCGCTTGTCCATGACGAAGAAGTCAGCAAGCTCTTTCTGATTGACGAAGAACAAACGTTGGTCTCGATGACGCGGAGTGGCACGGTGGCTCGGTGGGACCTGCAATCGGGGCTCCGCCTCGAAACCGCGGTGCGCCATGATGCCATGCTTGTAGACGGCGTGCTCGATCCTCTCGCGCGATTCGTCGCGACTGCCGGCGCCGACGGCTACGTACGCATTTCATGGCTGCGACAGGGCACACCGGTTTGCAGTGCCCTGTCGTGCGGAGACACCGCGACCGCGCTTTCTTTCTACCCGGATGGTCGTCGCCTGTTGTCAGCCGGTCACGACGGCGTGATCAAGTTGTGGGACCTGGCTGGACTGGCACCCAAGCGACCGCTTTTGAAGCACACCGCCGCCGTGACACAGGCCCGGTTCAGCCCGCGGGGTGATCGTGTGGTCACGTCAAGTCGTGACGCGACCGGGCGAATTTGGAGCGTGGATCGCGGTATCCCGATCGGCGACGTGCTGCAGCATCACTCCGACGTGCTCGACTGCGACTTCAGTAAAACCGGGCGTTACGTCGCCACCGCAGGTGACCAGACAGCCCAGGTTTGGGATGCTCATACGGGCATCCCATTCGGTCCGCGGTTACCGCATGAAGCGATCGTGCTGCGTGTCGCTTTTGGCTCCACCGACAAACAACTCGCCACGGCGGCCGCCAATGGGACGGCCAAGGTATGGACTGCCGGGGCGGATGAACCGCGGTTCGCGCTGACGCATGCCGACGAGATACGTTCCGTCAGATTCAATCCTGCCGGCGATCGGATTGCGACCGCAAGTCATGACGCGACCGTACGGCTGTGGCATGCGGACGACGGTCGTGCGGCGAGTTCTCCCGCAGTTCACGGTGGCCGCGTGACGTCCTGCCGGTTTTCCCCAACAGGAAGATATCTGGCCACCGCCTGTCGCGATCAGATCGCCCGCGTGTATCTGATCGGCGAGGATCTGACGCTCCACGGGACGGTAAGACACGACAGCGCCGTCGCCAGCGTGGCGTTCAACCACGACGAAACACGCTTTGCCACGGCCGACTTTCAAGGCAATGCGACCATCTGTGAGTTGGATGCCGATGGGCTCGACGTTGTCTGGCGTCTGGAGCATCCCCAACATGGCTTGCGTCACATCGAGTTCCATCCGTCAGACGCCATTGTGGCCATTGGGAGCAACCGAACTGGCGGCGTTGGGCGGCGTCCCGGCAATGGCGCCGTGTTTCTTTGGGACACCTTGACGGGAACGCCGCTGGCACCGCCGTTGGAACATCTGGCGGAAGCGCGTCGCGCACATTTCAACATGCAAGGCGACTTGTTGGCGACGAGTTCCGCAGATCACTCGGCACGGATTTGGCGGCTCAACTATGAGGAGCGCCCACTGGCGGAACTCAGGGCCGCGGCGGGCGTCCTCTCCGGTCGCGTCGTGGATGCTCGGCTGCAACTTGTCCGTCTGACCCCGCAACGGCAGGCAGCCACGTTCGAGGCGATCCAGAACGCCAACGCCGCAACCTGGACGTGCTCGGCAGGTGAAATCGACGCTTGGAATCACTATGTGGCGTGGGTCATCGAGCAATCATGGTAGGTCCACCTTCAACAGACAGGGAGCCGTAAAATGGGTTGGGCGACATTTCACGCGGGCAAGGTTGATTTGTATCTCACCTTCATGCACGCGGCTGATGCCGGGCGGATCGAACAATGGCGACGTTCGTTCCAGCGTGCTTCAGAGATTTTGTTTCACGCCACGGCAGGGCAGATGCAGATTGGCACCTGCTATGTTTCCAACGACTATGCCAACAAACTGGCGGCGGACGCTTGGCTGTACGAGCTCGCCGGCAAGTCGGGTTCGTCAACGAACCACATGTTGCTCTGCGCGGACGAACGATTTCGGCCCTACATCATTGTCCACGAGTTTGGACACTACATGTTCGGTCTGCGCGATGAATACAAGACAGAATTCGGGGGCGATTCGCAATGCATCATCGATCCACTGCAACAGGCCTGCATCATGGAGCACCCAGCTCACTTCGGCGACGCGTTCAACGAGGCCACCGGACAGTTGACACTGGGGCAGGTTAATGAATTCTGTGGTCCCCCGGCCACGACGGGCGGTCCCTTTCACGATCCAACGTCGAGTAATGCGCAGCAGGCATGTCATGGAAAATCCTGCTGGGAGACGATTGCCGAAAAGTTTGGCTTCGAGATTCCAGACTATCAACGTCCCTTTGTCGAGACCACTCCTGAGGGCCACAACGCCATCACCTGGATGCTGCTTGGCAGTACGGGCCAGTATTCGGTGATTCTGGACAATTCAGAAAACGTCGCCGGGACCGCGACGAGCCGAGGCCAGTTCAGTGGTACGCACTTCTTGATCGACTACTTCTCTGCGCAGCAAGAATACCTGGGCCTGATTTCCTCTAACGGAGACGAGTTATTCGCATTGCAGCCACTGGCGGACGAGCAAACCCAACAAGCCGCGATCGGCGCCCTCAACGCGATGCAGACCATTGCAGCGCCGAATCATGCAGCCGCCTTGAAGCGGGCCGAGGATGATTTTGCACGGCAATCCGTTGAAGCGTCCGTCCGAGCGATCGTACTGCTGGACAGCCAGTCGACACAGGTGGCACAGCCACCTCCAGCAGGAATTCGTGTCTTTACGGTGGGACTGGGTACGGAAGCGGATGCCAGTCGTCTGAGTAAACTATCGACAATGACTCACGGGCAATTCGAGTTCCTGCCCGCCACGCTGGACGATGCTGCGATGCAGTTCGCAGTCCAGACGCACCTGTCAAAACTTGTCGATGAACTTCAGGTGGAAAGCGGAATCGTCGTGGCGACACCAGGGGTCATACCAGCGACCGCGCCGCGATCCGCAACACGCGCAACGCAGCGGCTCGCTGACCGACGCCTCACGATGGTCACAGAAAATGCCTTTGAACAAGCTGTACTGATCGAGGACGGTTGCGAGAACGCGGCGTTCGTCCTAAGTCTCGCCAGACCAGCATCGGCAGAACTAAGTTTGCTGTCACCTGCCGGTCGGATCATCAAGCCCACGAAGCCGGGTCCGCGCGCCGAGGATGACACAACGTTCGCCGAAAAGTCCGCCAGCGGTCAAGGAGCGGTGCAGGTGGTCGACCGCACCGAATTGGGTTATGTCTTGATCCGCGTCGACGCACCGGCGACCGGCTGCTGGTTGATGCGCATCACACGCAACCAAGATGGCAAGGCGATCCCATTCGAGTTATTGGCAATCAGTCACAATCGCCAACTGCATATCGATTTCGACGTGGCACAGGTGCCGGGAACCCGCACGCTACGGATTTCCGCCGAAGTGTACTTCGCAGGCTGTCTGACCGGAATCGAGCCACCCGTGGTGGAGCTCACCCCCTGGACGTTGTGGGGAGGCCGAACAAGCACGCCGCCTCTGGCGGTGGTGCTTCGTCGTCCCGTGGTGAACGTCGACGACCACGCTCAGGGGCCATACGGCGCCGCGATGGAAGTGGACGGACCGTTTGAGGCGGAAATCGACTTGCCAGGGCCGGGCACCTACGCAATCACCGGACGATTCGCCAACGCCGGTACCGCGAAATGTAATCGGTGTTGCGAGCCGGCAGCCAGTGTCCGCGGCGTCGTGCCCCGGTTCTTGCGTTACAAACGGCGGCAAGTGACGGTGGAGTGACCGAACCGTGCCCTCCGCTTCAGCGTTTTGAAGGTTCCCTTTTCACGTGTTCCACGGGCGCCAACTGCGGCACCCCTGGAAGAAATGGTCGCCCGACCCGCCCGTCTTGATCCCACCCGTCTTGATGTTGGGCCAATGCGACGCGGTTCTTGAGCCGCCAGACGACAAATCCCTGGGTTTGTACCCCAGTCTGCAATCTGACATGCCTGTGGCGTTATCAAACTCGCAACTTCAAAACTGCAGCGTCAGGTTCTCTTTATTCGCCACGTTTCGCATCCGATTCACAGACACTGGTACCGCCATTGCGTGTTCGTGCCGAAGCGGACACGCACGGCGGCCTTACACCGCCACAGCGAAAGCTTTGTGTTCGTGAAAGCGTGTTTTGTCCAGTGAAGGACGCGGTCCATCGGATCTGACGAGTCTTCCGCGGCAGGCGTATCCAGTCGTTACGAATCGCACGTCTTCATCGCACGAAAGCCAGCGTGGGTCAGCGAATAGGCCCCCTTGAATGTTTCTTTGACCAGAAAATCCTTCTCGGTCAATTGCCGCAGTGCGGATTTATGCTTTTCCAGATTTGGGCCAAAGAAGCAAAGCATTTTGCCGGGGGTTACCAGGTATTGTTGAAACGTACGCAAGACTCTCTTTTCGGATGGTGTCAGCAATGCTCTCTCCCGTGTGAAGTCTTGTTCGAACTAAATGTGATCCAGCGAGTGGATCAACACAATCAATCCGTTGCCGATCTCTGTCGTCTCTCCGTTGTTTTGATTTTCGTTCGCATCCTGCACCTTGTCTCGCATCGGCAACCGCCGTAGACCAGTTACGGCGGTCACCCGCGAGCGAGCGAGACGGTCTATTTCCGTTTCGCGGCAGCTGCCTTGGCAAACCTCCGTCGTTTCGATCCGGTCGAAGTTATGGTCCCTGTTTCTGGCTGCGGTGTGCTCCGCGCAACCCGTTTCTTGGCAGGTCGCTGTTTGCGTGCCTGGCCGGATCGCCCCGCACCGCTGGCGGGCGAACCATTGGTTCCAACTCGGGTCGCCGTTCGCCCCGCATTGCCGGTCCGCGATTCGCCGTGCGCCGCGCTGCGTACTTTCGCCTTGCCTGACGCGCCGGGTGCCTTTTCGACGGGCACGGCGCGGCCGGTCAACTTCTCGATCATGCGAAGCAGTTTACGTTCGTCGTGGTCGCAAAACGAAATCGCTTTCCCCGCGGCGCCCGCGCGTGCCGTCCGGCCGATCCGGTGCACATAGGTCTCGGGAACTTCGGGCAGGTCATAGTTGATGACGTGGGCGATGTCGCTGAAATCCAAGCCGCGTGCGGCCAGGTCGGTGGCGATTAACACGGGTGGTCGGGGGGCATTAAATTCGCCCATGACCGCGGTCCGCCGGGCCTGGCTCTTGTTGCCGTGAATTGCAACAGCGCGAATACCGTCCCGTTCCAGGTGCCGAGCGATCTTATCCGCGCCGCGCTTGGTGCGAGAAAAGACCAATGTCTTGGCACTATCTGTTTGACGGAGAAAGCGGCTGAGCGTGGCTGCTTTTTCGCTCCGATCGACAAAGAAAACCGCTTGGGAAACTCGGTCAGGAGTCGATGACACAGGAGCCACCTTGACCTCAAACGGCCGCCGCAGCCATTGGCTGGCCAACTCGCGAATGGCCTTCGGCATGGTCGCTGAGAACATGAGCGTCTGTCGCTCGTGGGGCACCTTGGCAACAATCTTGCGCAGGTCGTGAATAAAGCCCATATCGAGCATCTGGTCCGCTTCATCCAAGATCAAAATCTCGACGGCACCCAAGTCGATAAAGCCCTGCCCGATCAGGTCGAGCAGCCGGCCGGGGGTCGCCACCAGGATGTCGACACCTGCCTGCAATGCGCGGACTTGAGGCCCCTGGCGAACGCCACCGAAGATCACGGTGTGCCGCAATCCGGTATGCTTGCCGTAGGTCGACAGGCTTTCGCCGATCTGACCCGCAAGCTCACGTGTGGGGGACAAGATCAGAGACCGAATGACTCGCCGGCCCGACCGCTGGCGACGTCGTTCGGCGCCCGTTGGCTGCGTAGGCGGGGTGATCAAACGTTGAATTGTTGGCAGTGAGAAAGCTGCCGTCTTGCCAGTTCCTGTTTGAGCACAACCGATTAAGTCACGTCCGGTGAGAACTTGGGGGATCGCTTTTTCCTGAATGGGCGTCGCTTCGTGATAACCCGCCTCAGCCAGGCTTTTGAGCAACGGCTGACAGAGCGAGAGTTCTTCAAACTTCATAAAAAAACATGCTTTCGAGAAAAGGGCTGGTCGGGCGGCACAGGATAGGGCCTGCCCGGAAATCGCTGAGTGCTCGCTGCGGTCAGTACGCGTTTCGTCGCCTGACTGCGCTACGATCGTCGTGCGGGATCTCCACCCGCCAAACAGCAGCAGTGCGATTGAGGAGCAAGCGAATCAGTCACGGTCGAAGAAAACCGGTGCGTTCCAGACGGTCATCATGACCAACGGTACGCTCAAAAAGCCGAAATCTCGATATTGAATGAACTCGACACACGGTGCCGATCTCGCGCCTAGCTATGCAGGTAGTGTAGCATATGTACAGGCTCGGTCAACGCCCAACGTTCTGAGTGCCCTTCTGGCCAGACGATACAATTGAATACAAGAAAACCGTCCGCTCCGTTGCGCATTGCGGGTAACATGGAGGATTCCCGCGTCACGGACACCAAGGAGACCACGATGGCAACTGATGTGCGGCCTGATGCAATCGGCGGTGAGCCGCAGTTAGCAACAAGGACGGCTGCCGCTGCCCACTCCTGGGACGCACCGCAACCGGCGAATTGGTGGCGGCGTGGTCTCATCGCCCTGCTGGCGATCGCGGCGCTCGGCGCTGCGGTCCCATTTGTCGTCAACGCCGTCACTCCCGACAAGACCGGCCCCAAGTTGACCTACCCGATCCGGCGCAGCGATTTGATGGTAACCGTGACCGAGCAAGGGACCCTCGAGAGTTCTAACAACACCGAAATCAAGTGCAAGGTTCGCGGGGCCGCCACCGTTCTGTGGGTGGTTGAAGCAGGAACCATTGTCGCGCCGGGCGACGAACTCGTCAAACTCGATCCTTCCGGTATCGAAGACAACATCAGTGCGCAGAAGATCGTGTATGAAACGGCACTTGCCAACAAGATCATTGGCGAAAGCGATGTGGCTGTTGCGGAGACCAATATCGTCGAGTACTTGGAGAGCACCTATCTGGAGGAAAAGAATACGATTGAAAACGAGATTTTCGTTGCCGAGCAGGATCTCAAACGAGCTCAGCTCTCGCATGCCTCGGTCAAGCGGCTGGTCGCCCGCGGGCTTCTCTCAAGCTTGCAACTCGAAGGCGAGTCATTCGCTGTCGAGTCCGCACAGAAAACCGTTGCACTGGGAAAGAAACGCCTCAATGCGTTGGAAAAATACACGAAGGAAAAGAACCTCATCGAATTGAGAAATACCCTCCGTGCCGCGGAGGCGCGGCTCGCAGCACATGCCGCGTCACTCGATTTGGAGAAGGCTCGACTGGATCGGGAAGAACTGCAATTGGAGAATTGCGTTATCAAAGCGGAGTCCAGCGGCATGGTGATTCATCCGTCGGCGGCGGTCTGGAAAGACTCGCCCGACGTTGAAGCGGGCGCCACCGTCCGCCAGGACCAGATCTTGCTGATGATTCCTGACCTGACCAAGATGCAGGTCAAGGTTGGCATTCACGAATCCAAGGTCGATCGGATCAAACCGGGGATGCCGGCCAAGGTCGAACTGCAGGATGTCACGATTGAAGGGACCGTCTCATCGGTGGCATCGGTGACCCGACCGGCAGGTTGGTGGACCGGAAATGTCGTGAAGTACGACACGATTATTGATCTTGCCCATCACGAGGGACTGAAGCCGGGCATGAGTGCCGATGTCGAAGTCATTTTCGCGCGCCACGAGAATGTTCTCACCATTCCAGTGGCGGCCGTCGTCGAACAAGAGGGCGATTTCCTGTGCTGGGTCAAGACCGTGCAGGGCATCCGCAAGCGAACATTACGACTTGGCGATAGCGATGATCAGTTCATTGTCGTCGAAGCTGGTCTGCAGGAGGGGGACGAGGTGATCTTGAATCCCATTGCCTTTGTTGATGAAGCACAGTCCGGCGCCCTGAAGCCGTTCTCCGAAGGGCTCGATCCGGAGACGGAGGAGACCGAGACCGACGCCGACGCGGCCGCAGGTGTAAAGAAACCTGCGGCAAAACCTGCGGCAAAACCGCTCGACGCCTCCCTACCAGCTGACGGCTAGCAGCGGTCGGCGAAACCAACCAACGAGGCGTCGGTGAAAGGCTCACTTCTGCAAACGATTCGCCTGGGCTTAAAGAGCCTGCTGCTGCAGAAAATGCGCGCCAGCCTGGCGGCGTTGGGGATCTTCATCGGCACAACAACGGTGATCTGGCTCGTCGCGATGGGGGAAGGCGTGAGCCATCGTGCCCAACAACAAATCAAGGAATTGGGTGCGACCAACATCATCGTTCGAAGTGTCGAGCCGAATTCCGGCGAGGACGCGCAGGACAGCAACAGTCGCGTTAAGTCATACGGTCTGCTGCGCGACGACTATCACCGCATCCTCTCGAATCTGCCCAACATACGGCACGCCGTGCCGATGCGCGAACTTCGTTTCGAATTGCGTTCTGGCGATCAAACGGCCGATGCAAAACTCGTCGGTTGCTCTGAAGGCTATCTGGGCCTGAATCAATTGGAAATCGCACGTGGCCGTTGGTTGAGCCCCCGTGATCGCGGCGAAAACGTCATCGTGTTGGCGGCCGACACCGCCAAACGCCTTTTCCCCTACGAGAACCCCATCAACCAGACGATCTGGGTGGGCAGCGAATTCTATGTCGTCATCGGACAGACCAAGCCTCGTACGGCGTCCGCGGCCATCGGCGGCAGCATGGCAGCGCGGGACTATAACCTGGATGCCTACATCTCACTGAAGACCTTTCGCCATCGCATTGGCGATCTGGTTATCCGACGCGTGGGGGGCAATTTCCAGGGAGAGTTGGTCGAGCTAAGTCAGATCACAGCAACCGTTGCCGAACTCGAAGACGTCGACGAAACCGCCGAAATCATTGAGACGCTGTTGAAGAAATTCCACGACCAGGAGGACTATGCCGTCGTTGTTCCGAAGGAACTTCTGCGTCAGGCCGAAAGAACGCGATCCATGTTCAATGTGCTGTTGGTTGTCATTGCGGGCATCTCCCTGTTGGTCGGTGGAATCGGGATCATGAACATCATGCTGGCCACCGTGACCGAGCGAACTCGGGAAATCGGCATCCGCCGCGCACTGGGCGCGACACGGCAGGACATTATTCAGCAGTTCCTCACGGAAACCGTGGTGTTGACCGCCGGCGGCGGACTGCTCGGCGTCCTCTTTGGATTAATGTGTGGCCCTCTGTTCCGCGGCGCACGCGCGTTGCTCGGGTCACTCGCGCCTGACCTCTTACCGGACATCGTGTATACCTTTGAGCCGCGGATCGCTCCCTGGTCCGTTGTCCTCTCCCTCATGATTTCGCTCGTTGTGGGCATTCTGTTTGGGGTCTATCCAGCCCGGCAGGCCGCCCACTTGGATCCAATTGAGGCGTTGCGCCACGAGTAACTCGTCAACCGAGGCGGGACCGTCGACGCAGTGCTCAACGCCTGCCTCGCCGACGGCTTGTTCCACGCCCGTGACCGGTCATTCTGCTTTGGCGCGCTAGTTTCCTGCTCCGCACGATTCCGTTAGCATGGATCGCGGCGCCGGATACGTGCGCGATTATCGTCGATCCTGACTTTCCATGATCTTCACCCTGGAGCTACCGATGCCGATTCATCAACTTGCTGGCTGCGTTGTCACGTGTGTGATGTTGGCCGCGATCTGTGCGGAGTCAACTGCGGACGTCTACGAACTTCGAACCTACACCACCAACCCAGGCAAGCTCGACGCGCTGAACGCCCGCTTTCGAGATCATACGGTCAAGTTGTTCAAGAAGCATGGCATCGAGTCGGTCGGTTATTGGGTTCCGGCAGACGGCGAATTGTCGAAGAACACCTTGATCTATGTGATCAAACATCAGAGCCGCGACGCAGCGGCCGCTTCCTGGCAGGCATTCCGGGAAGATCCCGCTTGGCAGAAAGTGGCTCAGGAGTCGCAACAGGACGGCCGCATTCTGGCGAAGCGACCGGAGTCCGTTTACATGGAAGCCACAGACTACTCGCCGAAGTGGCAAAATGGCGACGCCGACGCTGACGATGTGTTTGAACTCCGAATCTACAAGGCTGCCGAGGGCAAGCTCGGGAAGCTCGACGCCCGTTTTCGCGACCATACCATTGGGCTCTTTCTTAAGCACGGCATTAAGTCCGTGGCATACTGGCATCCCACCGATGAGCCTGACTCGCAAGACACGTTGATTTACATCATCAAACACGATAGTCGCGATGCCGCCAAAAAGTCATGGGCCGCGTTCATTGCCGATCCAGCTTGGAAGAAGGCCGCCCAGGAATCGGGGGTCGGGCGTTTGGCCGAGCCGCCGGCCGCGACGTACATGAAGGCCACCGACTATTCGGCGATTCGCTGAGTTCCGTCTCCTGGTGGGACAGCGACCCGTTTCGCGTGCGCGACCGTCACGATTTCGATCTTCTCGAAAGCAACATCCAACTCGAAAGCGACTGCCCATGAACGCTGCCATCAAAGCTGGATTGACGATCGTGCACACACTGTTGGCACTTTTCGTGGTTCCGTTGTTGGCGAACGCTCAGCACGACCAGAGCATTTGGCCCCGTTTTCGCGGGCCAAATGCTGACGGTGTCGCCCCGGATCATCCCGGTCTCCCGACGACCTGGACGCGCACGGAGAATGTGAAGTGGGTCGCGGATGTGCCTGGCTGGGGTTGGTCCAACCCGATTGTCTCGGGTGACCGGGTGTTTCTCTCGACGGTGGTTGCTGACGAGGAAAACCTCACACCAGCCAAGGGGTTGTATCTTGGCGAGGGGGTTCGTAAACCGGCCACGGGCATCCATCATTGGCTGGTTTATTGCTTCGATTTGAATGATGGCCACGTTGTCTGGCGACACGAAGCACACACCGGCACGCCGCAAGTACCTCGGCATCCCAAGAGCACGTATGCGTCGGAGACCACGGTAACCGACGGCGAACGCCTGTACGTCCTGTTTGGTGATCTGGGGCTGTATTGCTACGACCTGGCGGGCGCACTGCTCTGGTCGCAAGACATCGTGCCGCGGAAGACGGTGTCGGACTACGGCGCGGCCGCCTCACCGGTCGTGCACGACGGCCAGGTCATTGTGGTCTACGACAATCTGGAAAGCTCGTGGATCGCCGCGTTCGATGCCGAATCCGGGAAACCGCGATGGCGGACGGCCCGCGACGAGACACACGCCTGGGCCACGCCCCTGGTCTGGCAAAACGAGATCCGCACGGAGATTGTCGTCCCCGGCCGAAATCGCAACCGCAGCTACTCGCTGGAAGGAAAATTGCTGTGGGAGTTTGACGGCAACATGTCCGGCCTGGTGATTCCGTCGCCCTTTGCGGCACATGGGTTGTGTTACATCGCCTCGGGCTACGTGGGGGATGCTCATCGCCCTACCTTCGCGATCAAGCCGGGAGCCAGCGGGGACATTACGCCGGATAAAGATTTCGCGGCGAGCGAGTTCATTGTGTGGTACGACGGCAAGTCTTCGTCGTACAACCCATCGCAGATCGTCTACGGTGACTATCTCTATACGCTCTACGATCGGGGCTTTCTAAGTTGCCACGATGCCAAGACGGGCGAGGTGATTTACGCCAAGACGCGTTTCTCGCCACGCGGTTCATTCACCTCGTCGCCGTGGGCCTACAACGGCCATTTGTTCTTTCTTAGTGAGGACGGGTTGACCTATGTTGTGAAGGCTGGACCCGAGTTTGACATCATTGCCACGAGCCCGCTGGAGGAACTTTGCCTGGCCAGCCCGGCGGCGGCCGGTGACAAACTCCTGATTCGCACAGCCTCGCAGCTCTACTGCCTGACAGACGGAGTTCAGCTTGATCCGGCCAGCGCAGCTCGCAGCCAACCTCGCGGCAGGCCGGCACCCGCGGCCGACATTTGGTCCGCCGTCGCCGCCGGAGACCTGGACCGCGTCAAAGGAATTCTCGCGTCCGGCATCGCCGTGGATGCCCGGCAACCAGGCAGCGGAGCGACGCCGCTCACGACGGCCGCTGTGTATGGGCGAACCAAGATCGCGCAGTTGCTGCTCGCAACAGGGGCAGACGTTTCGCTGGCCAGTGCGGACGGCAATACCGCCCTGCTGATTGCCTCGTTCTTTGCGCATCAGGAGCTGGTTACGATCTTGTTGGATCATGATGCCTCTCCGCTCGCCAAAAACGGCCGCGGCGATACGCCACTTTCCGTAGTCTCTGCAAACTGGAATCCGCAGCTTGAGGCAACCTATCAATCGCTTGGCCGAGCCCTCGAGGTCGAGCTCGACCTGGAACGAATCAAGCGAGTCCGGTCGCAAATCGCCGCACAGCTTCGCGACGCAGCAGCGCCTTAGTGAAGCTTCATGTCGCCGTTGCGGGAGCGACCTGGCATGTTGCAACACCAACGATCGCCAGCACGGTAACGCTGAATGGCCCGCCGACGGTCTACCGTGTCCAGGCCAGCCATTTGTCAAACATGTTCTTGATTAGCGGCGTGAGCCGGGTCCGATTGTATTGGTCTCCCAAGCGACGAATCGCCTCGACCTGGGTCGGATAAGGGTGGATGGTGCTGCCGATCTTGGCGAGCCCCAAACCGTGTGTCATCGCCAGCGTAACCTCCGCGATCATGTCGCCGGCGTTGCGTGCGACGATGGTCGCACCAACGATCTTGTCGGTCCCCCGCTTAACGTGCACCTTGGCGAATCCCGCCTCCTCCCCTTCAAGGATGGCCCGATCAACGTCTTGGAGATGTTGCACGTACGTATCGACTGGGATCCCTTGCCGCTCGGCTTCCCCTTCGTATAGCCCCACATGCGCAACTTCAGGGGAAGTGTACGTGCACCAGGGGATTGTCAAGCGGCTTACTTTCTTGCGCCCGGCGAATAACGCATTCTGAATAACGATGCGTGCCATAAAGTCCGCGGCGTGCGTGAACTGGAAGGGCGAACAGATATCGCCCGCCGCATAGATCTTCGGATTCGTCGTCTGCAGGCGATCGTTCACCGTGACGCCCTTGGTGGTGAATTCGACGCCAACCGATTCCAGATCGAGGTTCTCGACATTGGGTGCCCGGCCAACGGCAACGAGCAACTGGTCGACCCGTTCATCGTAGCGTGCGTCGTGGGACTGCACGGCCAGCCGAATTCCGTCGTCGCGGCCGACGGTCATTTCACGCCCGCAGCACAGCAACTGGACACCATCACGCACAATCGCCGCCTGTACAATCTCGGCGGCATCGCGATCCTCACGAGGTAAAATGCCGTGCTCCGATTCAACAAGCAAGACTTTCGAACCCAGTTGGGCAAAGGCCTGGGCCAGTTCGCAGCCGATGGGGCCTGCGCCGATGACCCCCAAACGACGAGGCAGGTCGGTCAGCGAAAACACCGTTTCGTTCGTCAGGTAGTCCACGTCATCCAAGCCGGCGATCGGTGGGGCCGCCGCCCGGGCGCCGGTCGCAATCACAGCGCGTTTAAATTTTATCGTGGTGCCGTCCACATCAATCGAACTGGAGTCGATGAAACGCCCCTGCCCGAAAAAAACGTCAACGCCGAGTTCGCGAAACCGACGCGCCGAGTCATTGGGGCTGATTTGCGCGCGCAGACGCCGCATCCTCTGCATCGCCGCTGCGAAGTTGACCGTCACCCCGTCGGGCACCTCGATGCCAAAATCCACCGCCTGGCGTACGCTCGCTGCCGCACGTGCGGAACGAATCACTCCCTTGGACGGAACGCAACCAACATTCAGGCAATCGCCACCCATCAGGCCGCGTTCGATCAGCGCCACCTTCGCACCCATTCCGGCCGCACCTGCCGCCGCGACCAGACCTGCAGTCCCGGCGCCGATCACCACCAAGTTGTACCTGCCGGCAGGTGTTGGATTGGCCCAGTCGCGTGGATGGACGTTGGCTTCGAGCTGCTGGTTATGTTCGTCTCGAGGGAACAGCGGTCCTAATTCGTTGTCGGTCATTCGAATCCTTGTCACGTGTAGGCAACTGGCGGCGCCACATTGACTGGGCTTGAACAGGGTATGGGCTGCGGAAATGGGGCGTGCCCTGTCGAACAGAAGACTTGGATCGTACTGGTTTTTGTCACCGACGCTAGCTGCAGAATACGCGGAAGCAAAGGTATCTCGACGCGTTGGCCTTGAAGTTGCGATTCTGGTAATGCCGCTGACATGCCAGGTTGGCACTCCAGGCTAGTCCCTGCCGCTGCGGCGCGGCTCATTGGCGCGACGACAAAACGCGTGCGCGGCGTACAAGACCTGTGCCAAGGCAAGATACTCGGAGCGTGCCGTTCACAATGTGCCGTGCCATACACAAATGCGCGATGTCGACCGACCGTCGACGCGTTGGGAGGGCGCTTCACGCCCCGACGCCCGCTTGACAAGCCGTCACGCAGTATGCGAAGACACATTTGGTGTGCCTCTGTTTGCCGCGGCGAGGCAGTCCCCCCGGCCACTTCCAACCCCATGCGAGCCTAACTCATCGCCGATGATCAAGCGTTTGGCCATCTTCGTCGTTGCTGTCGTCTGCTTGGCATCCCTGATTGCCTATAGTCAGCTGCGACCGGAGCGGCCACGTGTCTCCGGCATCATCGAGGCGGATGAAGTTCGTCTTGGTTCGCGGGTTGGTGGTCGCGCCGCCACCGTTTATGTCCAGGAAGGTCAGCAGGTCGCCGCCGGCGATTTACTCGTCGAGCTTGCACCGTTTGATATTCTGGAACGAGAAAATCAGGCGGCACGCACATTGGCGGCGCGCGAGGCCGAATATCAACGCGTGGTCAACGGATTGCGCCCGGAGGAAATTGCCCAAGCCAAAGCGCGTTATGACCAACTCGCTGCCCGATTGGCATTGCTTGAAGCTGGACCTCGTGAGCAGGAGATCGACGCCTCGCGTGGTCGTTTGCGCGGCGTGCAAGCAGAGCTCAAGCTGGCCCGGCAACTTTATGATCGCCACGCGGAGTTAATTCAGACCAAGGCGATCTCCTCCGAGGAATTCGAGCGGACCACCGAGGCCTTGGAAGCCGCCCAGGCATCGGTGGCCGTTCGTCAAAAAGAGCTCGAGGTTCTTGAGCTTGGTACCAGGGAAGAAGAAAAGCTCGCCTCGCGGGCCACGGTCGAAGAGGCGAGGCAGGCGTGGCAAATGGCCGCCAAGGGATTTCGCCAGGAGGAGATCGATCAGGCCCAAGCCTCCCGCGATGCTGCCCGGGCGGCACTCGACGTTGTCCGTCGGCAAAAGGATGAATTGGCGATCACGACCCCGCTCGCAGGACGCGTCGATGCGTTTGATCTCCAGCCTGGCGACATGGTCGCCCCGAATGCGCCGGTCATCTCGATCATTGACGAGAGCCACCTGTGGGTGCGGGCCTACGTGCCGCAGAATCGTGTCGGACTGCAAGTCGGGCAGACGTTGCAGGTCACCGTTGATGGGCTTCCCGGAGAACGCTTCGCCGGCACCATAAGCTTTATTGCGCGGCAGGCGGAGTTTACACCCAGCAATGTGCAAACTCCTGAGGAACGTTCGAAGCAGGTCTTTCGGGTGAAGGTGGCGTTAGAAGATACGCGACAATTGCTGCGTCCCGGCATGACCGCCGACGTCTGGCTGGACGGTGCGGGGCCAGCGCCATGAGCGGCGCCGTGGTCGACGTTCGCAGGCTTTCGCGACGGTTTGGTGAATTCCTGGCGGTCGACAACGTCAGTTTCCAGGTCCAGCGCGGCGCGATCTTCGGGCTCTTGGGTCCTAATGGCAGCGGCAAATCCACGATTATCCGGATGCTCTTAGGCGTGCTCCCTTCGTCGTCCGGCAGCGCCACCGTGCTGGGCTGCGATGCCGCCTTGGATTCGGAGCAGATTAAGCCACGCGTCGGCTACATGTCGCAGAAATTCAGCCTGTATGCCGACCTGTCCGTCGAGGAAAATCTTGACTTTTACGGACGCATTTACGGCCTCGATCAGAGTCTCTTGGCACAGCGGCGTCAGGAAGTGCTCGCCCTGACGTCGCTCACGGACTACACAAGGCAACTTGCCGGAACGTTGTCCGGCGGATGGCAACGCCGGCTCGCATTGGCCTGCGCCCTGATTCATGAGCCCGACCTGCTCTTCCTGGATGAACCAACGGCTGGGATCGACCCCGTCGCCCGGCGGCACTTATGGGATTTGCTTTTTGAACTCTCGGCGCGCGGTGTCACGTTGTTCGTCACCACGCACTACATGGACGAAGCTGAGCGATGTACCGACGTGGGGTACATTTTCCTGTCGAAGCTGCTGGTCTTGGGCAAGCCCGCCGACTTAAAGACGCTGCCGCACGTGACTCCGGAGGGGACGAAACGTTATGAATTGCGGATTCCG
>JAUIHJ010000040.1 GCA_030432015.1 bacterium | reverse complement strand
TTGCTGAACACGACGATTGGTGGACTCTGCCGCCGCAGCCCGCAACCCGATCGACAGCGGGATGTTGGCTTTACCGATTTCTGCAACCTGGGCGATGAGTTCCTCCGCATCGGACGCCGTTAAGCGGGCGGAGGCGGGTCGCGATGGCAGGCCGCAAGCGTCTTGACTCTCGGCGTTTCGACGTGCCGAATCGAAGGACTCCGAATCCACATCGGCGGCGGTCAAGTCGACGACCGTTAGCCCTTGATCGGCCAGGCGACGCCGCGCGTCGTCCGCGTCGCGGGCCGTGACCTCGCCCACTTGGGAACGGCCGTCGAAGTCGGTGGCACGGTATCGAAACTGGGCCATAGGGCTAGTTGGGAAGGCTCAATTGAAACAACAGGTAATAGAACGGCACCATCGTCAACAGGACATAGGTGGCAACCACCAGTCCACACACGCCAGCGGAAAGCAAAATCGGCAGGTAGATCGTCAACCAGACACCCAACCTGGCGGCCCGACGTCGGTAGTTTTCGGCCAATCGCCGCAGCGCCTCGACAAGTTGACCCGGCTGCCCGCCGCCCGCCAACATCCAACCGAGCAGCGGGGGGAATCCTGGTGGAAGTCGGCGCAGCGGTTCACCGCGTCGCAGGGCATCGGCCAATTCCTGCCCCGCCAGCTTCAAGCGGTGATCACCACTGGACTGGCACGCCAATTCCAACGATTCGGCCAGCGGCAATTGTTGCTCGAGCAGCAGCGCCAGCGTCTCGGCGAATGTGGCTAAGCGACCGGCGTGCAGAATCTGCGCAACCGTCGTCGTCCGACGACCCGGCCTGGCATCCAAGACACTCGCTCGCGACACACGATACAGACCGATCACCAGCAAGATTCCGGCGGCCCCCTCAAGCCATGGCAACGCGACGAGCAAATAGTGTGCAAACTGCGACATCAGGTCGTACCAGCGCGGCAGGACGACACCGATATCGTCGAACGTCGCCTCGATGATCGGCACCGTAGTCGACATCGTAAAGCGAAACACACCGACCGCGACCACGATCACCACCAGCGGGTAGATCAGAGACACCAACATAACGCGGCGTGTGTCGCTGACCCGGCGGGCGGTCCGGGCAATGCCTTCCAAGGCAACCGACAGTTTTCCGCTGCGCAAACCGGCCAGGACCACGGCACGGTAGATCGGCGGAAAAGCATCGCCAGACTGGCTCACGGCAACCGCGAGATCTTCGCCGGACTCCAAGCGCCTGCCCAGCGATTGCGCAATGCGGCCCAGTCTCCCAGGCATGTCCTGCCCAATCGCCAGCAGCCCTCGATCCAACGGAACGCCTGCTCTGGCGAGCGCAGCGATCTCGTCGTTCAACGCCATGAGGTTGTCGAGCGTAATGGGACCAGAGGTTGCCAACGCAACAGGCTCCAAGAGAAAACGTAAGAAAACGAATGTCTCGAGACAAGAGAATAGGCCGGCGTCATTCTAGCGAGTGCCCCCAGCCGATGCCATCATACGAGTCTGTGCCCGACGGCGATTGCGTTTTTCAAACGGCGAGGTTTGTAACCCGCTGCCTCCGCGAGGCAAACATCGAGACGTCGAGATCAATCCAACGGCATCCCGCACTGACGCGTTAGGACGTTACGCGATCGTCAATGCCACAGGTATGGCAGGTTGCAGCGTTTGAAGTTGCCCTCTTGTTAATACCGTCGGCATGTCAGTTGGTACCCCCGGGCTATTGCCTGCCGCCGCTGCGCGGCTCGTTGGCGCGTCAGTGAAAAACCGGGCGACCCGGGATCGCGACACTTGTACGGCGCCGGTCCGTTACCCATAATGGGCCCCACGTTTGGCGCGGTCGCATAACAATTGTCACTGCTACCCTCGCTTACGCGGGGCCGTCTGGTGCTGGCCCTTGTGGACACAATCGACAGCGGTTTGGCGGTGGTTCCCGACGTAAGCACGCTGCACGTTCAACCGCGTCGCAATTCGTCTACCCATCCTTGCCAAGGTGTACCATGAAGTGTCCGATGTGCGGCGGTGACATTGTCGATGGTGCCGCTGCTTGCGGTCATTGTGGCACGCCGGTGCAACCATCTGCGACGAACCCCTTCGCCGATCAGCAGCCGTACGCCGCGGTTGTCCAGCCACCACAGCAGGGCGGCAACAAGCTGGAAGACGACTTAGGTGTTCGGATGCTGATTCCGATTGGAAGGTCCGTCCACGCGATCATCGCTGGCTACCTGGGCCTGCTGTCGCTGGGATGCTGTGCCTTAGGCCCATTCGCCATCCTGTTTGGGATTCTCGCCGTTGTGGACATTCGCAAGAATCCGAAGAAGGGGGGCATTGTGCGCGCCATCCTGGGTATCGTCCTGGGTGTGATCGGCACACTGGGACTGATCGCCTTCCTCTTCGCGTTGCTCAGCGGCGAACTGGATTGACCGCGTCGCCTGGCGCGGCAAGTCAACACGTCAGGGGGTCGTGATCACCCGTTTGAATTTGATCGGGCGATTGAGCTGAACATCGTGCATGACGATTGAGGCGGCCTCAAAGTTATCGCGACCGGAAAACGCCAGGTTCACTTCGAAGGGCTCATGGTTCTCGAATGCGATCTCAAGCCTGGTCGATGCGCTGTCTCCACCGAGGAAGCGCCATGAACCTGTTTGCGTTTTGGCGTTTCCCAACCAAGTGACGGCGGCGGTCACCGAATCGTCCGCTGCGAACTCCCATTGCGTCTCGGCGCGTGCCTTCTGCAGTAACACTTTGCCGAGCGCCGCCGCAATCGGATTATCCGTTGGCATCAACGCCGCCGTATCTTCCTCGGTCAATTCCGTACTGGCTTCCCACCTGCCAATCATTCTGTCCCGAGCAGGGTTGGAACATCCGGTCAGGGGGACGCAGCAACAACCGAGCAACAAGACCATTGCCCGCACACGATTTGTGGCACTCATCAACTTCTCCGTCTCCGCGGGAATCGGTTCGTACATAGGGGGGTGTCAATTGGCCTGGGCGTAACCGCGACCGGGCAAATGTAGATGCCGCAGGGCTGGCGAGCAACGGCAATCGGAAACGAGCTTGAGGGGCAGGTTAGACAACGAATCGACGCGAAGGCGGTGCTCGCTGGTTGCAGTTCCCGTGGAAACTTGATTCCCGCAAACATGCCAGTCCCCTGCGCCAGTCCCCTGCGGCATCACCCTCTGCAAGCAATCCAGGGCTAGCAGTGCGAGCAAACGCAAGTGATCGAAGGAGAACGCGCGAATCCTGGCAAACTTATCCGGTTGTAGGGATTTTCTCGATTTGCCGGAGTCGCTGGTCGATATTCGATGCAAGATGTCTGTCATGATTCTCGAAGAAGCGTCCCTCGAAAGGAACGGTTTGATGCGTGTACCGCGGATCCCTGCCCTGTTGCTCACCGCGACCCTCTTATTGTCCGGGTGCTGCTCGTTCAACGGTTCCCATGGGACCGGCCACGCCTGGGTCGATTCGAAAGGAAGCATGGTCCAGAAAGGCGGCGTCGTGCAGAAGGGAGGAATCGTGCAAAAAGGGCACGTCCACCAGAAAGGCGAATCCTGTCCCAAGGGTGGCTGCCACGGAGTCTCGTACCAGTCGGTGATGCACCAGAACTTGTGGAACAAATATGAAGGATCGGCCTGCTGCGATGCCTGGGATCCGGTCTTAGGGAGTTGCAGTGCCTGCGGCGTGTGCGGCGGTAACTGCGAAGGACACACGCCCGCGCAACACCTGAAGCACAAACTGACCTGCGCATCCGGTTGCGGAGAATTATATTGGGGCGAATGGATCAGCGATCCTCCCGACCGATGCGATCCGTGCGACAACTGGGGCAACTGGACCGGACCGACCGGTTGCTGTGAGCCGACCTGCCTGGAGAAGGTGGCAGCGGGCTGGCACAGTCTGTTCGGCGGTCACGGTGGTAAAGGCAAAGGTGGTTGTAGTTCGTGTGGTGGCAAGGGTGGAGGCAAAGGTGGTTGCGCCCGCTGCGGAGGCGTCGCCGCGGAGTCGTATTACGACGACGGTGTCCTGATCGAGGAGACCGAGGGCGAAATGGTTCCGACGCCGCAAATTGAAGACGACGGCCGGGACGAATTGGTACCGGCGGCAAGCCGTGGCTTCAGCTTCCGCTCGACACGCCTCTCGCGTTGAACCGAAGAAGACATCGCGTACACTGAAAGGCCGACTTCGTCACGACGGCGAAGTCGGCTTTTTTTGTCACCGTTGACAGGTTGGAGTCGGGCGCATTTCTTGAGGAATGATATTCCCACGATCCGTCCGAACGTGGCGCCGAGAAGCGTGCCTGCCCCCTGATTCTCCGATCGCTGGCTAGAACCGGAACCTCGACCATCATGGCAATCTCTGGCATCGACGCTTTCTTGGAATTGCTCGCCGAATTCGGTGTGCGGTACATCTTCGGCAATCCTGGAACCTCCGAGCTTCCCCTGAATGACGCCTTGGTGGGTGACAGCCGGTTTCGCTACATCTTGGGTCTTCAGGAAGTGCCGGTGATGTCGATCGCCGACGGCTATGCCATGGCGTCGGGGACCTTGGGCGTGGTCAACCTGCACATTAGTTGCGGTTTAGGTAACGCCATGGGAATGCTGTACAACGCTCATCGCGAAGGGACGCCGCTGCTGGTGACGGCTGGTCAACAGGATCGTCGCCTGAAAATGGAAGAGCCTATTCTGTGGGGCGACATGGTCTCGGTAGCTCGGCCGTGGACCAAGTGGGCTGTGGAGGTGGATCAAGTGGGCGACCTGCCGATGATTCTCCGCCGCGCGGTGCAGACGGCCCTGACGCCACCGACCGGCCCCGTGTTTGTGTCGCTCCCGATGGATTTACAAATGGAGATCAGTGACTCCCTGGACCTGACACCCATCTGCTTGCCCGACTGTCGCGTGCGGCCACCCACCGCTGCCCTCGCGCGGGCGGTCGACGTCCTGGCCTCCTCCCAGAACCCCGGCATCCTCGCCGGTAGTCGCGTCACCGAACGGGGTGCCACGGCCGAACTGATCGCCGTGGCCGAACAGCTTGGCGCGCCGGTCATGGCCGAATCGGGCACGACCCACGGACGACTCGCTTTCCCCTGCGACCATCCCCTGTACGCCCAGGGCCTGCCGCTTTGGTCGCCGGAAGTCCGCGACCGTCTGGACGAGTTTGATGTGCTACTGGTCACCGGCATGGACCTGCTACGACAGTACGTTTACCACGAGCCGAGCCGCGCCATTCCGGAGCATATCCGGCTGGTTCAGATTGACGAAGACCCTTGGCAACTCGGTAAGAATTATCCCGTTGAAGTGGGTGTGATCGGGCACACTCAAGTCGCGCTGGCCGAACTTTCGGCGGGCTTGGCGACGGCCCTGCAGGACCAGGGCACACAGATTGAAGACCGCCGACGGGAGCGGGTCGCGCGGCACCGCATCGCACGTGAGAAACTGGAAGCGGAAATCGAATCACAGCGTGACCTGCGGCCCCTCACTCCCCTGGGCCTGATGGGAGCGCTGGCCCGGATCCTGCCCGACGATGTGGCGGTGATCGAAGAAGCGGTAACGACCACCAACACGACCTTCGAGCGGCTGGGAGCGTTAAAGAATACAACCGGCTACTTCGGACATCGCGGCTGGGCCCTAGGCTGGGGACTGGGCTGCACGATCGGCGCCAAACTGGCCTGGCCGGACCGACCGGTGCTGGGCATGCTGGGCGAAGGGGCTGCGATGTATGGGATCCAAGGACTCTGGTCGGCGGCTCATGACAACATTCCCGCCACGTTTGTGATCTGCAACAACGCGCAATACCAGATTCTCAAGATCGGCGCCAAAGGTCTCAAACTACCGCGCGCGATGGCTGGAGAATACGAAGGGTTGGAGATCCGACAGCCGGAAGTCGATTTTGTCGGACTGGCTCGTTCGCTGGGGGTTGAAGCACACCGAATTACCGAGCCGGACGAGTTGAGCGATCGCGTGCGTGATTCACTCACCAACCATAAGCTGACGCTGTTCGATGTCCCAATCACCAGGGAAACGCCGGGGCGTTTGAATTACGGCTAACGGGATGGGCCCGATGGTGCGAGCGCCTTGAGCCGGTGCGATGCCCGTTCGGCACCGGTTCCGGACCTTGAGTTTGCCGTCCCACCTCCAACGAAGGCGAACCAGGGGGAATACCGCCGCAAGGCGGAACGACAAACCTCAAGAGTCCTTCACCGTGTCGCCGACAACCGAGCGAGCCTTGCGGCACCTTGGGCAAGCCCCACAGACACTCGCACGGACCAGCCGGCTAGCGCACAACCGTGTCCGATCCCACGACGGGCGTTTCGGCCATCCGAATGACATCGTCCGACGTCTCATCCGTTGCCTTCTCCGCACCGGTGAGTTCCGTACGGCTCGGTGGCACAATCCGAATGTTCCGCGGCAGAATACGGCTGGGATCTTCAACTTCCACGGCCCGATCCTTATCCGCGAGATCGACGATCAACCACTTGCGTCGCGCAGCTCGAGGAACGGATTGCCGCCAGATATCCATCACCTCGGTAATATCCAAGTGAGGGTTACCCGCTTCATTTCCCTTTTCGCCTGGCTGCTTGGGTTGCAACGGGACCCAGACGAAGTCAATCCGATCGCTGTCGCCGAAATAATATCCTCCCACGATATTGCCCCGGTCATCCAGGTGCAGCATGTAGTGGAGTGATTTCATTTTGTGCATGCGGGGACTTTTGTCGAATTCGCGATCTTCACTATCCTTGGCGTACAGCACGTTGGTCCGCACTTCCAATTCGCGAGCCGAACGTTGGGCGAACCCACTGGCGAACGAGTACATCGGATAATTCCACTTTTCCTCGCCAGGATCAGAATCCATGGCGATGGGGTGCGAGCCGCGCCCCAGCCAGTTGGCGAGAATGGCGTGCAGTGTCCCGGGGTTGAGATTGGCATTCTCACCCGCCAACATCACGTGGTCGTTATACATGTACATTTCGGCAAGCAGCCCTTTGATGTCCGCTGGCGTAAACGTGACGCCGTTGGCGCGAACGCTCTTCTGGGGTTCCGCATGCCGGATCGTGGCTGAGGTCCATCCATTACAATGACCGTACCAGTCATTTCTTGATTGACTGGAAAACAAACCACGACGTTGTTTCGCCGCTGCGGTGTCGGCCGCTTCCCAGGATGTCGCCGGGTAGCCCCGATTGAACGCCCGGTCGTACTTCGTCATCACGTCCCGGGTACCGCCGTACTTATCGAGATAGATATATCCGGAGTAGGGAACGCGTTCTTTGGGTACGCTCCCCTTGGTGGGAAGGTCCTCGAAATTCCAGACGAAATCATCGTTCCATTGTTCTGCAAAAACGGTATTCTGCTTCTTGACTTCAACCTGCGGTATTGAGTTGGCCGCGCTGGCGGCGGCAATCAACACAATGATAAACGTAGAACTTCCCATACAATGCGTCTCCCGTGGCAGTAAAGGCACGCGACCGAATCTCAGTGGCCCCAGTGATTCAAGCGACCAAGAAAAACCGGGGCCCCAGCAATGCGCCGGGGCCCCGGTGACAAACATCAGATCATTTGATGGAGTTCGGCAAGCTGCCAGGCTGCTTGGCACTGACCGGCACTTCATCGTTGGAATAGCAGTAGGTTGAACTGTCGAACGTGAGCTGTCGCGACAGGGCACCGCCACCAACCTGGACCTGCACGAAGTGCTCGCCAACACGTTTTCCCACGGCCCGGAAACCAAGCGTCACCTTTTCACCCGACGCCAGCTTGTGGACGGGGAAGGAGATCCGTCCCTCCTCAACTTGGTAGTCGGCCGAAGGGACCGCCAGCAGCCCTGATGGCATGGCGACATTCACACGCAAGTCGTCGACCGGCTTGCTGCCCGCGTTGACCACGGAAACTTTGAAGCTGACCTGATCTTCGATCGCCGCAAGCTCCTGGTCGTTGACCACGGTCACAATCAAGTTGGAACGGCTGATGACCGAGGTCGTGTGCGTTGCCGTGGCGTCGTCGATCCGCTCGCATTGAGCAACAACTTTCAGCGTTTGATCGCCGGCAACCGTCGTTTCGGCCTTGAATGGCAGTTTGACAACGTCACTGGGACGGAGCTTGGTGATCCGCCAGCGAAGCGATCGGGTCGACTTGTCGTACGAGTGCTCCGCGGCGGCGGTGACTTCCATGCCGGCCGGAATCTTGACGACAACCAGGGTCGATCCCGTCGACGCATCGCCAGGATTGGTCACTTGAATCTCATAGTTCCCTTCGCGGGCGATCGGTTGCACCACAGGACCAACCGCACTGACAGCCAAACCGGCTTGCAGAACCTGAATGGTGGACTCGGCACTTGCTTCCAGCCCATCGGCATTGGTGCCCTTGAAGCTGGTCGCCAGTTTTCCGCGGCGGGTTGGAATGACGGAGAATTGAACTTCCTTCGACTCTCCCGGCTTGAGCGATCCGATCTTCACCGGTTGGCGAAGCGGGGTACCCTGCACTTCGCCCTCGACCAACTGCGGCGTGACAACCACGTCATCGGCACGGCCGTCGCCGGTATTGACAACGCGGAGCACCATGTCGACCTCGGTTCCGATTTCAACCCGTGGCGCTACCTGAGCCAGCAACTTCAGCATCGGCTGCCGCACGATCAACGTCGACTGTGTGGCAGAACTGAACGTTGTCGTGGCACCCAGCTTGATCGGCGCGATGGTGCGCGGGATGGCAACCAAGGTGAGTTTCCTGGTCGCGCCGGGCGCGAGGTCGCCAATCCGGAAACGGACCGTGCTCCCCTGAATCTCCGACGGCTTGGGGGTCGTGCCCGACAGTTCCGCATGGGTGGGTACATTCGTGTCAACGACGACATCGTGTGCCATCGCCTTGCCAGCATTCGACACGGAAACCGTGAAGCTGGCCGGTTTACCAATATTGATCTCGCGTGGATTTTCCACCGTGACCCGTACAATCGGAAATGCCGCTACAGCCGGCGGGCTCGCATCCGTCACGCGGCGGGTCTGAGCCTGCGCCGCGGGAGTGAAAAGGGATACGAGTAAACTAAGGCCCAATAACCAAGCAGTTGTGCGCATTGCTTGTTCTCCATGACATGCGGTTTTCTGTTACCATTGCTACAACCCGTGGAATTCGTCGACCAATGGTGGTGCGAGTAATGCGGGAAAGTCCGCACGAAGCGGTACTTCCGGGCTTCTCGTGCCAGATGTGCGCGTTGTAACGGTCGTCATGGCTAAATGACCGAGTGCAATTCGGCGACCATCCGGGACCGGCTCGTTTTTCGCCGCCCATTAGATCCAACCGCGGAAAATCCGCCGGTCGGCGAAAAAGGTGTCTGTCCCGCTGTCGGGGTGTGCGATGCTGAATCGCGCTCGGCCAATTAGAGCACGGTGTCGTCGCGCGACGATCACGGCTTCCACAGCACCAACGCAGGTGGCGCTGACGATACCCAGACCTTGCCTGCTCAGCGCGGCGAATGGTCGCGACGTGGGCCGCTCACATACGGGCTGCCGTCAACAAAGAACCGCAACGGAGCGTGCTGCGCTGAAGTCACGCCAATCCGCGGCGACTGACCGGTGCGGAAGCCTAAGCAGGCCAACGAGTTACCAGACCCCGAATGACCGAATCCCGAGTCACCTGTCCCGGCGGCCTCGGAATCCAGATTTCCGGCGGCAATCCAGATGCGTCGACCACGCGTCAGATCCCAGCCATCCAATCTCCGCGTGACATCGCAGGCCTCGCATAGGCGGGCCGGTCCGCGGGCGTAATCGATCGGCTTGGCGCGGCCCCGTCGCGCCCGCATCACGGCGAGACCAGCAAGCGGCTCGATCGCTCGAATCAACACGGCGGAAGCGATACCGGCCTGTTCGGTCACGGCATTGAGACAATAGCGGGCGTGGATCGAATAGACGTACAAATGCCCTGGCGGTCCGAACATGGTGCGATTACGGGGCGTTGGTCCACGAAACGCATGGCAGGCAGAATCGCCCTTGGCCAGGTAGGCCTCGACTTCGACGATCGTGCCACTGGTAAGCCCCTGTCGGCTGCGGCGATGCAACGTCTTGCCCAGCAGATCCCGCGCGACCGTAATCGGATCCCGCTGGTAAAACGTGCGTGGCAACGGATCGGCAAGCATGTGTTCATTCAGGAGCAGAGAACTTGGCCGGCGCGGCACCTTGAGATCGCATGCCGTCAATCCGTTCAACCTGGCACACCCGGCTGACGGCGGTTACCAACGTGCAACCGCGACTAAACGTCGTCCTCGCCGAGCGGTAAATTCTTCGCCGTTTTCATCACCCGTCGGACCGCGTCTGGGACTTCGCGAAACTTGAGGTCCACTCCTTCCGAGCGGGCCTTTTTGTTGAGCAACACCAACTTGCCAACCAGCGCCGACGAGATCTTCTGCACACCTTGAAAGTTGATAATCAGGGGCATGTCAATTCTGGTGGCAACTTCGCCAGCCTGCATCAACTCCCGGCCAATCCCTTGAATCTCGGAAGCCAGCACAATCTCCGGGTTCTGAAAAAAGACGTTGAGCGCTTCGCGCGTGCCCACCAGTCGCACATATTTGTACGATTTCTTCAGCGGTTTTTCGCCTGCATTTGCCATGCTGACATTGTAGGGCAAAAGCAGACGTTCTGCCTACGGTCCATCGGGTTGGGATCGCATCCTCGACACGACTCAAACATGACGACAGCATCTTGAGCGCCGCAACGGCAACCAGACCGGGGAGCACGACGATCCGCCGTCACGCGACGGCAACTCCCTTAAGGACATGGTGTGTGCTTCTTCACCTGTGCGACATTCCCTGTGCGACATTCCCAGCGCGACATTCCCGTCGCCGCAGCGCCCGCTCGAACACGAATCCTTGCTGCACTGGGTCTCGCGAAACGGGCGAGGACAGCCACGTGGGAACATATCGCGCCGGTGAACCGAGCATCCCTGCCGCTAGCCTGGAATCGCATCCGCCGCCGCACGCTCCTCGTCAGTGACGCGATAGAGATCGTAGACGCAGCGATCAATCTCTGCGTCACATTGTTCAATCTGGAGTTGGATCGTACGACGCTGCTCGGGATCGCGGGCAGCATCCGCCTGGGCATGCAAGGACGTGATCTCATCGACCGACGCCACAATGGTATCGTGCAGAGATCGCTCGGCGGAACTGTCGCCGCTGATGATGCGGATTGGCAACTGCGCCAGCTGCGACTTGTTGACGGCCAGGTAACCGTTGGCAAGCCGTTTTGCCTGGAACCGCATTCCAAACAGGTAAGAAAGCAATCGCGAGTTCAATAACCCGAGCAGATAGCGGGGGTCGTCCTGTGGATCGGCGGCGGCAAATACCTGGACTCCCAAGGCTCGATTACCGGAATCGAAGGCCGCTTCGAGCCGTCGCGTCATGCCGGCAACCACAATCTTCGGTTGAGCGAACAGGCGACGTTTCTTTGCACTCAACTCTTCCGACGCCATCGGCAGCACGGGTTGGTCGTAGTGATGCTTCATGTAACGCACGTCGCCGGGGCGAATCGAATAGCGGTCGATGTTGCCGGTCACAATGAATTCAAAGCACGGCTCGTCTCCGGCCGCCGGAAGTTCCAGCAACGCTGCGGCAACCTGACGCGCGACAAAGCCGGTTGTGCCGCTGTGCAACGCCGCTCGGGAAGCCAGTGGTTCCGTCGCCACACGGGACTCGACATCGAGTTCTCCGTGAATCCGAAAACCTCCCTCGCGGGAGAAGCTGGATTGATGCACCTCAATCGATGGTTCCTGAGCCTGCAATTCGCTGGCGGAGTTGGGATGATGAATCGCCACCATATGCGCCAAGCTTGGAACCTCCTTCTTCCAACTCAACACATACGGGTAGACGCTGGCCGCGGGGAACAGGCCGAGATGCGCCACGTCCGTGATGTGCATCAGCGTCGTCTGTTCCAACAGCATGCCGCGGCAGGCCAACGCGTAGTCGAGTGCCGCGATCTTGTTGGGCACGATCATCCCGCACGTGCCGCCACCTCGTAACAACTCGTACGCTTTCTCCAGAAACAGCACGTACATATCGTAGGCGCCGCGCGCGCATTGGTAACGGTGGCCAAAATACTCCTTGATCGCCGCACCGCGAGATTGGCCAATCAGCCGAATGTTGACGTAGGGCGGATTGCCCACGATCGCGTCAAAACCTCCGTTGTCCAAGACCTGTGCGAAGTCACGACTCCAGGCAAACGGTGCCGTGCAGCCGCCCTCTTGCCTGCGAAACGTGTCACCGTCCTTCAAGAAAAACTCGGGACCCAATAGCGCGTCACCGCACCGCACATTGCCGGAGAGACGGCGCGCCAGCCGTTCGACGCTGCTGCGCTGAGCGGCCGTGACGGGCCCCTCCTCGCCGATTCCGAGCGCCAGCCCGGCCAAACGCCGCTTCGCCGCCGCCACCGCGTGACGATCAATGTCAACACCGAAGATGTGGTCGCGAATCAGTCGCATCCGCCGCTGAACAACGGCCGTGGAAAGGGGCGGCACGCGATCCTCCGCGGTTGCCTCACGGTCCTCCGAGGCTGACGTCGAGCCAAACTCGCGGGCAGCCAGATAGTGAAAGACCTCGACCAGGAAGGCCCCATCGCCACAGGCGGGATCGAGCACCCGTAGCGGAGCGGTGGCATCGGACGCCGATTCGACCAGCGGCGACAACGTCTGTCGCACGATATATCGCACGACCGGACTCGGCGTATAAAAGACGCCGGCCGCCTTGCGTTGCGACAACGTCGTTTCCCCAACCGAGGTTCGGCCGTCATTGCAGGATCGAGCGCTACTTGATTTGGCGTTTGCCATCGGCTGCCTCGCTGAACCTCCTCGATTCACCAGCCGCGGATAGTACTGGCGAGTTCGAATTGGGACAACCGAGATTTGGCGATCGCCGCAGTGATGCCCTGGTCTGATGAAACATTGACGATATGGAACTTCAATGAAGGAAGCCGTTTGTTCGTCAGCGTTTCGAGGGAGACGGGCAAGGGAGGCGCAACTTCAATATTGACGCTGCGGGTTACCTGTGGCGCAACAAACCTGAAGGCGCAACCAACCTGCATCCAAGGCGTAACGAACCATTCGGCTCCCTTGGTGCGCTTCCAGCGCTTCGCAATGGCCTGACGCGCGCCATGACCACCAAGAACACGTAGGCAGATAATGACCGCACCCTGCCAACTCCTCGCGCGGCGGACGAATGTGCTGGCAATGCTGGCATGCCAGCGGCACCGTCGTCGCTGAAACGTCTCCTGATTCACGAACCACCTATAAATCACCGAGCGCGATTCTGCGGCGCATACCGCGTCAGCGGGACAGGCACCTTTTTCGCCGAACGGCGGTTTTTCCGCAGTTGGATCTAATGGGAGGCGAAAAACGAGCCGGTCCCGGATTGTCGCCGAATTGCATTCGGGCACCTAGCACCGTCATGGTCGTCAAGACCCGACTTTGCCTTGCCTGGATCGCATCGCCCCGCTACCCTTCCGCTCCATTTGATTCATCTCCAGGAACGTATGCCATGTTCATCCTGCTCGCTGCCGAGGCCGGTTCTGCCGCGCCGATCTCCCTGCAAGACATTTTCGCCAATGCGCAGTCCTATCTGCTGACCCACGGGCCGGATCTCGTCGTCAATGTGGTGGCAGCGATCGCGATCTTTGTGATTGGACGCTGGGTCGCGAGCGTCGCGGTACGCCTTCTCAACAACGTGTTTGAACGAGCGAAGCTCGACGAAACACTGGCCAAGTTTCTCTGCCGTATCGCGTACACCTTGATCTTGTTGTTTGTCGCCATGGCCGCGCTGGACCGACTGGGTGTCAACACCACATCGTTCGCCGCCATCGTGGCGGCAGCCGGTTTGGCCATCGGCCTGGCTCTCCAGGGCTCGCTGGCAAACTTCGCCGCGGGCGTGATGATCATTCTGTTCCGTCCGTTCAAGGCGGGTGACTTCATTGAAGCGGGCGGCACAACCGGCGTCGTGGAAGAGATTCACATTTTTCATACCATGATGCGAACCGGCGATAACGTGCAGATGATTGTGCCGAACAACGCCATTACGAGCGGCAATATCTCGAATTATTCAGCCAAACCAACTCGCCGCATCGACCTTGTGGTTGGCTGTGGCTACGGCGACAATCTGCACAACGTCAAACAGTTCCTTAATGAACTTGTCGATCGCGATCCACGCGTTCTGGCCGAGCCCGCGCCGAAAGTGGCCGTCAGCGAGTTGGGAGACAACAGCGTCAATTTCGTCGTCCGCCCCTGGGTCGCCAATGCCGACTATTGGAAGGTGCGCTGGGATCTGATCGAAGCGATCAAGGTCGGCTTCGACCAGCACGGCTTCAATATCCCCTTCCCACAGCGCGATGTTCACCTTCATCAAGTTGTCCTCGACGATCCACAACGCAAGACGCCACCGGCGTCGCGAGCCTTTCAGCCGGGATTGGGATTGCCAAACCAGCTTGAGAAAACGGCGCTGGATTCAGTCCAGGCCAGCAGCGCACCGGCGGTCGCGACTGCGGAAGCATGCGAGCGTCAAGACGCCGCGGATCCCATCGCCGCCGAACACGACACAGGAAGCCAGGACACAGGAAGCCACGACACAGGAAGCCGGGACACAGGAAGCCGGGAAGCAGGCCGGGTTCGTCCGCGTCGCGTGGGCTGATCTGGCCCCGGACCGAACGTCGGGGCCGCGGCGCAAAGCGCCATCAGTAAGCATGGACCCGGCCAACCGGCTACCAGAACAGGACCAACGTGGCATACGCCGCGGCGAGCAAGAGCATCCCGGCGGCCCACCGGGGCTGCAGATAGCCGGGCACCCGTCCCTTGAATGGATGCTCCAGCAGTGCAGGTAGCTGCTCGCGACTACGATGCAGCCACCCCTTGTCTTCCGACCAGGTTGTGGTGTTGCCTTGGTCTTGGCCCAGGATGCATGTCGTGATCGCCATCGTGAGTGCCGTGATCATCAGCGACCAACAAAAGGCTGGCCAACGACTGGTCAACCACGAAGGGACCGCGACGAGATCGTAGACTTCGCGATCCACGAGTGCGAGAATGCCATACGTCGACCCGACCAGCAGTCCAATCAGGCCGCTGCGGCGATGGACGCGCGACAGAACCCCCAACATGTAGACCGTAAACAGAGGCGTAACGAATACCGGGATCAGGGTGGTGAAGGCCTTGATGATATTCGGTTGTTTCCAGATGAACGGGAGGTACAGGAAGCCGAGGCTCAAAACGCCAACCGTCGCCCAGCGTCCGGCTTTGACGTAGTGATCATCTTCGTGATTGCGGACCAGGAAGCGGGCGTAGATATCACGTGTGAAGACGGCGGAAAGCGCCGACCCCATTGAATCGAACGTGCTGACGACCGCAGCCAGAACCCCCGCGACGACGATTCCCTTGAGTCCGGGCAACAAGAACTGGCTCGCCAGCGCCGGATAGATCGTATCGACTTCGTTAACTGGAAGGTCCGACAATTCGGGGATGGCTCGTGCGAAAACCCCCAGGGTCGCCGAGACAACCATAATTGGGAAACTCAGTGCCACGCCCCAGATCGCGGCCATCTTCATGTCCCAGATCGACCGAGACCCCATCAGCCGCATCGTCTGCGTATGATTGACCGTCCAGTAACCGCACCCGACGATCGTCCAGGCGATCACCACCACCCATGGCGACGTGCTTCCGTCGTCTCCGCGGTAGCGGCCAAGATGCAAGAGGTCTTCTCGACCGGACTCTTGGAGCGCGACCGTCATGCCGCTCCAACCATCGACGGCTTGCCAGACTGCGGCAAAGATGACCACGGACGCCACCATCATCACGACACCCTGGGCGGTATCCGTCCAGACGACGCTTCGCAGACCGCCCCAGGCGGTGTACAGTCCGGCCAGCACCACCAGAGCGACAATCAAGGCCCAGGCCAGTCCCGGACTGAGTCCCACGAGTCGGGTAAGCAGCAAATGGGCGGACCAGATCATCATCCCCAGCATGCTGCTGCGATATTGGATTTGGATGATTGCGCTGAGCAGTCGCGTGCTGGGCCCAAATCGCGCTTCCAGGTATTCCGCGTTGGTGTAGAAACCGGCGCGGTAAATTGCGGGAGTCACGAAGAAAGCCGCCAGGATTCCACCGGCAGCGCTCCCCAGGGCATAGACGGAAATGATATGGAGACCTTCTCGGTAGACCGACCCGGTCACGGCGACCAGATCCGCATTGTCAACGTTGGTCGCGAACATCGAAAGGCCAACCGCCCACCAGGGAAGTGCGCGCGCCCCCAGGAACCATTCGCCGCTGGTCTCGGTGCCGCGTGCGAGGTACAGGCCGTAGCCGATGATGGCAGCATTCAACGACAAGACGATCAGCCAGTCGAACCAAGTCATCAGGATCCGCCGTCGATGGTGAAGAGCAACGGTTTGAGAAACCGGCCCGTGTGATTGTCGTCCATCGCCGCGAGTTGCTCGGGCGTGCCGGCGGCGACGATCTGCCCCCCGCCGGCGCCCCCTTCGGGACCAAGATCGATCAGCCAATCTGCCGTCTTAACGACGTCCAGGTTGTGTTCGATGACGATCACCGTGTTGCCTCGATCCACCAGCCGGTTGAGCACGTCGAGCAAACGGCGGATATCTTCAAAGTGCAGACCGGTCGTCGGTTCATCCAGCAGGTACAGAGTCTTTCCCGTGTCGACGCGGGCCAGTTGGGTCGCCAGCTTGATGCGTTGCGCTTCGCCGCCGGACAGCGTCGTGGAAGGTTGCCCTAACGGCAGGTAGCCAAGACCGACGTCGCGAAGGCATTCCAGCGTCCGATGGATGACCGAAAAGTTTTCAAAGAACTCGACGGCGTCGGCGACCGCCATCCCCAACACGTCGGCGATCGACTGGTCACGGTAGCGAACCTGCAACGTCGCTCGATTGAATCGCGCGCCGTCACACGAGTTGCATGTGACGTACAGGTCCGGCAGAAAGTTCATCTCGATCTTCTTGACGCCGTGGCCTTGGCACTCCTCGCAACGTCCCCCCTTGGCATTGAAACTGAAGCGTGATGTACGGTATCCGCGTTGCTTGGCATCGCGCGTGCCGGCAAACACTTTCCTAATCTCGTCGAAGAGTCCGGAATAGGTCGCGGCGTTGCTGCGTGGTGTGCGGCCGATGGGCGACTGATCGATCTGAATGACCTTGTCGATCTGACTGACGCCACGCAGGCTGGTGTAGGCACCCGGCTTGGGCGCCAGACCACCCAGCCGCCGGACGATGGCCCGGGACAGGGTTTCATTGACCAACGAACTCTTGCCTGAACCGCTGACACCCGTCACACAGGTCAGGCACCCCAGGGGAAACGACGCTTCGACATTCTGCAGATTGTTTGTGGTCGCGCCATCGATCCGAATCGAACGCGATTTCGCGGCCCGCCGCCGTTTGGCGGGCACGTCAATTTTCAGTGTGCCGGTCAAGTATTGCACGGTGATCGAGTCGGGGGCATCCATCGTCTCTGGGGGGCCTTGGGCCATGATGCGACCACCGTTGGCCCCCGCGCCGGGGCCAATATCGATCACTTCGTCCGCCTGACGGATCATCGCTTCATCGTGTTCGACGACGATGACCGTGTTCCCCTGATCCTGCAGGTCGCGTAACGCTTCGATCAGGCGTTGGTTATCGCGCTGATGCAGGCCGATCGAAGGTTCGTCCAGCACGTAGCAGACGCCGACCAGTCCGGAACCGATGCTCGTCGCCAAACGGACGCGTTGCGATTCGCCACCGCTAAGCGTGTCAGCGGGTCGGTCCAACGTCAGGTAATTAACGCCGACCTTTGCGAGAAACTCGAGACGTTTGGAAATCTCCGTCAACAGGGGCGTCGCGACCGGCTCGTCACGTTCGGCAAACTCCAACGGTCGCCCAGACGGACACTGGAGGCTTCCGGTCGGAGACGCGACCCGTCGCAATCGCGGCAGACAATCTGGCCCCGAAACACCGCCAACTGCTCGACGCGCCCCTTCCGCGTCGCCGTCGCGAATTCCTTTTCCAGCATGGTCATGATGCCCTCGAACTTCGAACGGGCATCGCCCCGCAGGAATTTCGCCAGCGATTTTTCGCTTAGCTCGCCGAGTGGCGTTTGCGGATCTGCGTTGATCGACTTGAGAAAGGGCTGGAGGGCCGCGTGAATTTTTCGCAGTGCGGCCGGCGTCGCGGTCTTCCAGGGAGCCACGGCGCCGTCGGCCAGGGACAGGGCGAAATCTGGAATGACCAATTCGGGATCAAACTCTTCTCGCACCCCCAGGCCATCACAACTGGGGCAGGCGCCGTAGGGGCTATTGAAGCTGAAAGTACGGGGCTCGAGTTCCTCGTAGCTTATCTGGCAGTTGGGACAGGCATAGATCGTACTGAACAGTTCGTCGCGCCATTCCCCCACCGGTGCCGACTCCTTCGACACCGCCTTGTCTTCCAGGTAGTAGCAGGCCACCGCCAGACCATCGCTGTACCGCACCGCCAACTGCACCGATTCGCCCAATCGAGCTTCAATGCCGGGGCGGATGATGATGCGATCAATGACCGCTTCAATATGGTGAACTTTTTGTGGTGCCAAATCCGGCAAGTGTTCGATGTCGTACACCTCGCCGTTGACGCGAGCTCGCACAAAGCCGGCTTTGCGGATCATGGCGTACACGTCTTTGTGTTGTCCACGACGGCCCCGGACCAGGGGTGCCATAATCATCGTCCGTGTCCCTTCCGGCAACTCCATCAGCCGGTCCAGGATCTGCGTCGTCGTTTGCTGGGAAATCAGCGCACCGCATTGATGACAACATGGCTGCCCTAACCGGGCCATGAGCAGGCGGAGATAATCGTAGATCTCGGTAACCGTTGCAACCGTGCTCCGCGGGTTTTGGTTACCAGGTCGTTGATCGATGCAGATGGTCGGCTGTAGTCCTTCGATGAGATCGACATCAGGCCGTTCCATCTGATCGACAAATTGGCGTGCATAAACCGAGAGACTTTCGATAAACTGACGCTGCCCTTCCGCGTAGATCGTATCGAAAGCGAGACTGCTCTTGCCTGAACCACTGGGACCGGTTAGCACCACAAAGTGATCACGGGGAATATCAACATCAACATCACGCAAATTGTTGGCACGCGCGCCCCGAATTCGAATGAATTCGGCGCCGGCCAGTGTGGTCGATTCGGTTGGAGAAGAAACGCCTGTTGACATGAAGGCAGACTATCGAGAATGTGGAGTTCAAGCAGGGTTTACCGTAGCAAAGCGGGCAGCCTGCAACAAGCGTTCCGAATGACCCCCGACCGGCTGATTCCGGTCAACCACGACGAGGCCCCATGAGCAGCCACTTGACGACCGCCGATCGCGAACGCGCGCAATTGGCGTCGTACGCCATGCACAGCGTGGATTCCGTGGGACGCAAGTACCCGGAAGCGGAACACCCCTATCGCGGGACATTCCAGCGTGATCGTGATCGAATCCTGCACAGTTCGGCGTATCGACGGTTAAGCGGCAAGATGCAGGTCTTCACCGGTGACATGGGCGACTACCATCGCACGCGGCTCACCCACACCCAGGAAGTCGCTTCGATTGCGAGGACGATCGGTCGTGCCTTGCGATTGAACGAAGACTTGATCGAAGCGTTGGCCCTGTTGCATGATATCGGCCACCCTCCCTTTGGACATGCCGGGGAGGACGCCTTGAACGAATGCCTCGCGGACCACGGCGGTTTTTCGCATAACCGCCAGGCGCTGGCCATCGTCGAGC